>DASQVN010000863.1:0-2625 GCA_035640755.1 Rhodopila sp. | reverse complement strand
GAGGCGACGTCGCGCAGCATCGCGTCGAGCGGCGCCCGCCTCCGGCGACGTCGCTGGGATCCACGAGCACCGCGTCCAGCCTCTGGAGCTGGGCTCGGACCTCCTCCGCGAAGTCGTCGGCGTAGACGGCGGCTACCGCACGGATACCGAGCGCGGCGAGGGCGTCGAATACGCCGGTCAGCCTGCTGCTGGCTGGCGTCGCCCGGCTTCGCGCCTCGCCGTCCCCGCGCCATAGCACCGCCACCTTGCCGATTGCACCTGCCATGAAACACCACCCCGGAATGCCCGCCCCGCAAGGCTCGGGCCCCTTCCTGCCCGGCGTCAATGCCACCACATGCCCGCCACGGGTGGGGCTTTCAACTCGTCAGGTGGGTTCTCGAGGGCTGCGCTCGCCTGCGGATCCGCACCCTGATACGGCCCGGGAATGGCCCGGGCGCAGTGTCGCACGCTCCGGCTCTGGAGTGAGACAAACACTAATAATTCGGAGAATGTGCATGACCAATCTTGCTGCAACGTGCTTTGCTGCTGCCCTGGCTCTGGGTTTTGCTGTCCCGACATATGCACAGGTGACGCCAGCACCCCAGACAGGACCGTTGTCGGACGAAAGGCCGGCGCTCAGGCTGGTGCAAACTATTCCATTGCCGGGCGTTGTAGGACGCCTCGATCACATGGGCGTAGATTTGGGACAGAAACGTCTGTTTGTCGCCGCAGTTGACAACAACAGCCTAGAGGTCGTGGACCTCACGGGCGGGAAGGTGATCAAGAGCCTCAAAGGCTTCAGGGACACCCAGGATGCCCTCTTCCTGGGCGGTGACTTCAACAAGCTCTATGTGTCCAGCCTCGATGGCCATGTCAGAGTCTTTCAAGGCGAGACCTTCCGGTTGGTTCATGACTTCAAGATCGAACCTGATGCGAACCGCCTTTTCTTCGATCCTGAGACCAAGCTCATCTACTTCGGCTACGGCGGCGAGAACGCAGGCTTTGACGCGTATGAACGTATGGCCATCCTGCGGCCCATGCGCGGCGCTGGATACGACCAGCTCATCGCGGACATGATCGCCCCGACGCCCCGTCCCGGTCATTTCGCGGAGATGGCGATGGACGACAACGGTATCCTTCTCGCTTGTGACTCGCGCGTCAATGCCGTCTATCAGTTCGATACAAGAAAGCGGGAGCTAATCAAGAGTTGGCCCACTAGGGGCGTTGGCGCCGCCGATATGGCGCTCGACCGGGCCCGGCACCGCTTGTTCGTCGGGACAAGAGTTCCGCCGGAGATGACGGTTTACGATAGTCTGTCTGGCAAGGAAATTCAGAGCCTGCCGGCGCCCGAAACGATGGATGGCGTCCATTACGATGCCAAACTCAGGCGCATCTACATGTCGGGCGGGCGTTGGTATGGGTCGCCGGAGGCGTCGCCGGGCTTTGTTTACGTCTATCAACAAAATAACCCGGACCACTACGAACTGATCTCCAGGATCAAGACCAGACCCGGCTCGGGCACTTCGCTTCTGGTGCCGGAACTCAATCGGTTCTACGTCGCGTCCCAGCAGATTGGGACCCAGCAAGCCGCAATACTCGTCTATGAGCCGGTCGAATAAATACCTGAAGTGGGGCGCTTCGCGCGCGCGGGAAGCGCCTCAGACCAGCTTTGCAGCTCACCAGTAGCAAGGGTGCGCGAAGAGTAAAGCGATCCTGTCGCCCACGGGCTTCAGCCAGCTGGGGTGACCGTGAAAACCAGACCTGGACCAAGACCAACATGGGGCGGCTGCGCGGCTGGGCGCAGCGCGGCACCCGGCTGCTCGGCAAGGTTCCTTATGGGCGTTGGAACACCATGACCTTCATTGGTGCGCTTCGCCGCGACCCGATCGAGGCACCCTGGCTGCTGGACGGTCCGATCAATGGTCAAAGCTTCCGGACCTGTGTGGAGAGGATTCTGGCCGCCACACTGCGCCGCGGCGACGTGGTCATGATGGACAATCTCGGCAGTCACCGCGGCCCGGCGATCCGCAGCGCCATCCGCAAGGCCGGTGCCAAGCTGTTCCTGCTGCCCCGACCTCAACCCCATCGAGCAGGTATTCGCCAAGCTCAAGCACCGGCTCCCGCTAGACTAACGGCCGCGCCCTCGCCGCGATCCGCGCCGCGCTCGAGGCGGCCTGCGTTATCTTCACCATCGTCGAGGAACCAGGTGTAAAACTCAGGAACTCGAAACGACGCTTAAGCACGACGATCGGGTGTATGGGCCAGGAGGCTGGGGAGTTCCGCCGATGACACCGAAGCAAAGCGAGCAGGCCCGCCGACTCCTCGAATGGACCTTTACTCAGGCGGAAGAGGCGTCCGGCGTACCGGCAGTGCACGTGGCCACCTACGAGCGTACCGGTCATATGGCAAAGCTAAGGGGAAGGGACAGCGTTAATCGCATCCAGGCGCTGCGAGCTGCGTTCGAACGGGCCGGCCTCGAGTTTAAAGATGACGCTCAGCGTGGCGTAAAGCTGCGGAAGGCGGAGCCGTGAGAGCGGTGCGCACTCTGAGCTAGCGCATCAAGGCACATTGCTCATCAGGACCGGATCGACGTGGCCGAGCGCCGCCACCGCTGCTGCGGCCGCCCCGCGGCAATCGCGGCAAAGC
>DASQVN010000862.1:0-8848 GCA_035640755.1 Rhodopila sp. | reverse complement strand
GGCGGGCGCGAGCTTCTCCATCACGAAGGCGGCCGGCCATACCACGCCCTCCGGCAGCCGGATGCGCGGGGGAGAGCGATGCGCGACCGCCGCCACCAGCGCCAGGATGTCCTTGAGCAGCATGTTCTCACCGCCCAGCACGTAGCGTTCCCCGATGCGGCCCTGCTCCAGCGCCAGCACGTGCCCTGCCGCCACGTCATCGACGTGCACGATGTTCAATCCGGTGTCGATATAGGCCGGCATGCGCGCCGCAGCGGCGTCCAGCACCATCTTCCCGGTCGGTGTCGGCTTGATGTCGCGCGGCCCGACCGGCGATGACGGATTGACCACCACCAGCGGCAGCGACTCCTTGCGCGCCAGCTCCAGCACTGCCCGCTCCGCCAGGTATTTCGAGCGTTTGTAGATGCCGATGAAGTCCGCCTCGTTGGTCGGCGTATCCTCGTCAGCCGGGGTGCCGTCGCCGATCTGGCCCAGCGCGGCGACCGAGCTGGTGTGGACGATCCGCTCCGCCCCGGCCTTGGCTGCGGCGCGCAGCATGGCGACCGCGCCATCGACATTGGCGCGCAGCATGCCATCCGGGTCCGGCACCCAGATTCGGTAATCCGCCGCCACGTTCAGCACGAACCGGCAGCCGGCGGCCGCGCGGTCGAGTGACTCCGGGTCGGTCAGGTCGCCGGTCACGACCTCGGCATCCAGGCCTGCCAGGTTGCGGCGGTCGCTGTTCGGCCGGACCAGCAGCCGCAGCGCATGGCCGCGTGTCTGCAAGGCGCGCGCGACGGCCGAACCGACAAAACCGGTGGCCCCTGTCACCAGGGTTGTCATCATTCTTCCCCTTCGATTCGGCGCGCTCCCTTATACGAAGCCTCGACCGAGGGAAACCGTGCGGCATTTGGGCGCGTGATTCACGCCGCCGGCCTGCGGCCTCTGGCGATCACGCGCTTGCCGCGCGCCGCTTGTACAGGGCAGAAGCGCCGGATCATGAAGCGTCTTTCATACATTCTCGCCATTGCGGGCCTGCTGGTCGCCGTGTTTCTGGTGTCCTGGTTCGGGTTCGGCAACGTGGCGGCCTCGATCAGCCGGATCGGCTGGCCGGAGTTCGGCCTGATCGTTGGCTGGCAGCTCGTGCTGTTTGCGATCCTTGGCGCTGCCTGGGACGTGATCACGCCGGGCCCTGGCCTGCGTTCCCTTGGCGTGATGATCTGGGGACGCATGGTGCGCGATGCCTCGGCCAACTGCCTGCCGTTCTCTCAGGTCGGCGGCTTCGTGTTCGGGGCGCGTGCGGTGACGCTGCACGGGGTCGAGTGGCATACCGCCACGGCCTCGACCGTCGTCGATGTCACGGCCGAGTTCCTGGCACAGATTGCGTTTACGGCCATTGGGCTGGGGGTGCTGCTGGCGCGGGCGCCGAAATCCAGTCTCGCGGTGCCGCTGGAGGTGGGCATCGCGCTCGCCGTGCTGGCCTGCTTCGGCTTCGTCTGGGTGCAGCGCGGCGCCGCCACGGTCTTCGCGCGGCTGGGCAAACGCATCGCCGGCCGCTGGTTCGCCAATGCCCAGGAACGCTTCGACATCCTGCAGGCCGAGCTCGGCCTGATCTACGGCCATACCGTGCGCCTGGGCGTTGGATTTCTGGCACACCTGATCGGCTGGATATGCACCGGTGTCGCCGGCTGGATCGCGTACAGCGCCCTCGGCGCGCCGATCGACTTCGACGACGCCATGGCGATCGAGGCGCTGCTGGCCGCTGCCGCCGCCCTCGCCTTCCTGATCCCGGTGAACGCCGGGGTGCAGGAGGCTGGCTACGCCGGTCTGGGCGCGATCTTCGGCGTCGCGCCGGAGCTGTCGCTGGCCGTCTCCCTGGTCCGCCGAGCACGCGACATCGTGGTGGGCGTGCCGATCCTGCTGCTGTGGCAGTACGTCGAGCTCCGGCGCATCCGGGCGCGCGAACATGTGCCGGCGGGATCGCGCGATTGACGAAATAGCCGCGGATCGGCATCAGTCCGCCCCATGCGCGTCGCAGCCATTCTTGTTGCCGCCGGGTCCGGATCCCGCTTCGGTGCCGAAACGCCGAAGCAGTTCCGCGAGATTGCCGGCAAGCCGGTGATCCGCCACGCCGCGGAGGCTCTGGCCGCCCATGTCGCGCTGCTGCAGCCGGTCGGCGATGCGGCGGCGATCGACGCCGCGCTGGCCGGTGTGCCGCGCAGGCTGCCGACGGTTCCCGGCGGCGCCGAACGGCAGGACAGCGTGCGCGCAGGGCTGGAGGCACTGGCGCCGCACCGGCCCGATATCGTCCTGGTGCACGACGCCGCCCGGCCCGTGATCCCCGAGGGCACGATTCCGTCCCTGCTCGCTGCCCTGCATGAGGCTGCCGGCGCCATCCCCGCCGCGCCGGTCGCCGACACGCTGAAGCGCGTGGTCCGCGGCGTGGTCACCGAAACCGTCCCGCGCGCCGGATTGTTCCGTGCACAGACCCCGCAGGCCTTCCGATTCGACGTGCTGCTCGCCGCCCACCGCGCCGGGCTGACCGGGGCGACCGACGATGCCTCACTTCTTGAGGCGGTCGGCCGGACCGTGGCGGTCGTTCCGGGATCGGATGACAATATGAAGCTGACGTACCCGGAGGATCTGCTTCGGCTGGAGCGTATCATGGCGAGACCAATGGTCACCCGTGTCGGAACCGGTTTCGACGTGCACGTGCTTGCGGCTGGGCGCCCCCTGTTCCTGTGCGGCGTGCAGGTTCCGCACGAGCGGGGCCTGGCCGGGCACTCCGATGCCGATGTGGGCATCCACGCGCTGTGCGACGCGATCTACGGTGCGTTGGCCGAGGGCGACATCGGGCGGCACTTCCCGCCTTCCGAGGCGCAATGGAAGGATGCCGACAGTGCCCGCTTCCTGCGCCATGCCGCCGGACGCATTGCCGCCCGCGGCGGCCGGCTGGTCAACGCCGACGTAACCCTGATCTGCGAGCGCCCGAAGATCACCCCGCACGCCGCTGCCATGATGACGCGGCTCGCTGAACTTCTGGGCGTCGAGGCCGGCCGCATCTCGGTCAAGGCCACGACAACCGAGAAGCTTGGCTTCACCGGCCGCGGCGAAGGCATCGCCGCCCAGGCTGCCGTCTCGATCCTGGTTCCGGATGACACGCCATAGCAGAGCGTGGGTACGCCGTGTTGTTGGAGGACTGACTCTGTGATGAAGCATTTTACCGTCCCGCTGGTGCTGGTCGCCAGCCTGCTGGGCGGCTGCACCCAGACAGACACGTCGGCGGATGCCAACCCCTACCCGCCCGTGCCGCCGCTGCTGTCCGAGGAGATTCCGAAGCCGCCCGTTACGTCCGAGCCGCTGATGTGGCAGCCAGGCCATTGGGACTGGACCGGCAGCGGTTATACCTGGGCCAAGGGGCAGTATGTGCCGGCCGCCGGCCACGGCAACATGTGGATGCCGGGCTGGTGGGCGCGCACACAGTCCGGCTGGCAGTGGCAGCCGCCGCACTGGACGTCGTAGTTCCGGTCTACAGGTCCGGGCTACAGCTCGATCACCCCGCCGCGCAGGCCCTTTGCGACCGCCTCCGCCCGGCTGGTTACCTCCAGCTTGGCGAACAGCGCCTCCATGTGGAACTTCACGGTGTGGACCGAGATACCCAGCCGGCGCGCCATCGCCTTGTTGCTGAGTCCCTCGCCGATCAGCCCGAGGATCTCCCGCTCCCGCGGCGTGAGCAGCGGCACATCCTCGACTGGCGCGAACACGCGGCGGGGCTCGGGGATGCCTGGCGAGCGCACCTGCAACCCCGCAGCCACCGCGCGCAGTGCCAGGTCGAGCTGCTGCGCCGTCACGTTGGGGGCCAGCAGCCCGGCAACCGGGCCGGCCGCGCTTCCCAGTGCGAGCGCCGGCGCCTCGGCTTCCACCGGCATCGGCTGGCCGGAGTCGCACAGCTCCACGTCCGGCGCGTCCTCCACGGCCAAATGGCCGGCGGCTTCGAGCATGGCGGCGAGGCCCCGCCGGCGCACCGGGTCGGTCGCGTGGACGCGGACGCGCAGGCCCGCCGCATTCACGCCGGCCGGGTCCCGACCGTCACGGTCATGGTCTGCAGCGCACCGGCGCGCAGCACACGCAGGCTGACCGGCTGACCGATCCGCTCCCCGCCCAGCAGGTGCGCCAGGCCGCGCGGGCGGCTAACCGGGTTGCCGTCCAGCTCCAGGACAATGTCGCCCGGCAGCATGCCGGCCGCCTCGGCCGGGCCGGCGCCCGCCAGGCCAACCACCATGAGCCCGCTGTCACGTCCCGCCGCCGCGCGCAGGCTGTCGGGCACCATGACCGGCTGCAGCGCGACCCCAAGCCAGCCGCGCGGAACGCTGCCCTGCGCCAGCAGCGGGTCGATCACGCGCGCGAGCGTCGCCGCCGGGATCACCAGGGTCCGCCGGCGCGGCCCGGCGGTGGACATGCCGACCAGCCCGCCGGATGCGCTCAGCACCGGCCCGCCCTCATCATTGCCCAGGCGCGCGTCGAGGCGGATCAGCGAATCGATCCGTCCCCCCGCCATGCTGTGCCACTCGCCCCCGACCGCGTGCACCAGTGCCAGCCGAGACGTGGGGGCGCCCGCATCATCAGCGCCGACGAGCAGGGCGAGGCTGCCGACACGCGGTGCCCCGGCGGCCGCCGGCGGTGGCCCGCCGAGCGGCGAGGCCAGCTTCAGCACCGCGACATTGGTGCCGGGATCGCGCCCGGCCAGAGATGCGGCAATTGTCTGGCCGGCCTGCCGCACCTCTGTGTCCTTCAGATCGCCTGGCAGCAACTGCTCCGAGGTGACCACCACATCCGGCCGCCACAGGATGCCGCTTGCCGCTCGGCGCCCGGTCGCCACGCGGACGACCGAGCCCGCGACCGCGGCAACACGGTCGGCCAGCGCGGCCGAAAGCTGTTCGATCATGTCCATGCGTTGAATCCTCCTTGCATGGCTCCAGTCTGGCGCGGACGCGGTGATGACGGCATCAGGCGGATAGCCGGGACTGCGCCCCGCCACATGGCCGGGTAAATTCCAAGCCAAGCCTGCCCATTTGGGGGCCGAAAGGACAACTTCCATGCCGCTTGACGCATTGCAGAGCGAACTTGATCCGTATTCGGCACAGGTGGTCCAGGCGTTCGACAAGGTTGGCCCTGCGGTGGTGCATATCATGGCGTTCACCAAGGGGCGCCCCGCAGGCCAGGGATCGGGCGTCATCTTCACCCCGGACGGGTACGTGCTGACCAACAGCCACGTCGTGGCGCAGGCCGAGAGGCTGCGCGCCAGCCTGACCGACGGGCAGACTCTTGACGCTGAACTGGTCGGTGATGATCCGGCCACCGACACCGCGGTGCTGCGCCTGTCCGCCACCGGGCTGCCGCATGCCGAACTGGGCTCTTCGGCGACGCTGAAGGTCGGCCAGTTGGTTGTGGCGATCGGTAATCCCCTGGGTTTCACCTGCACGGTGACTGCCGGCATCGTCAGCGCGCTGGGCCGCACGCTGCGCACCCGCGCGGGCAACCTGCTGGACAGCGTGATCCAGACCGACGCGCCGCTGAACCCGGGAAACTCGGGCGGGCCGCTGGTTTCCGGTGCCGGGCGGGTTGTCGGCATCAACACCGCGATGGTCGCGCCGGCGCAGGGCATCTGCTTTGCCATCGGCATCGACACGGCGATCTGGGTTGCCACGCGGCTGATGCGCGACGGTCGCGTCCGCCGCTCCCGCCTCGGCGTCGCGGCGCAGACCGTGCCAATCGCCACGCGGCTCCGGCGCTTCCACCGGCTCGACCAGCCGACGGGGGTGATGATCTCGGATGTTGCGGCGGGCGGGCCGGCGAGCGAGGCCGGCCTGTTGCCCGGCGACGTGCTGATCAGCTTCGATGATGCGCCGGTGCGTGCGGTCGACGACCTCCACCGCGCCTTGACGGACGAGCGGGCCGGCACGCCGACGCCGGTGCGCCTGCTGCGCCGCGCAGAACTGCTGACCTTGAGCGTCATCCCGCGCGAGGCGTGAACTTGCCGATACCTCCCGCAACCCGTCCCCCGCACGCCCGCTAAAGCCGACAAAGAAACGAGGAGGGTCCTTGCCTTGGCACAAGTCGTGGTCGTGACAGGTGCGGGCGCCGGCGTCGGGCGCGCCACGGCGCGGGAATTCGCGCGCAACGGTTGCGATGTCGGCCTGATTGGCCGCGAGTCGGAGCGGCTGGAGGCTGCCGCCGCCGAACTCCGCGGCTTCGGCGTTCGCGCGTTCGCGGTGCCCACCGATGTCGCCGACCCCGATGCCGTTGAAGCCGCCGTCAACCGCTTCGAGCAGGAACTCGGCCCCATCGACATCTGGGTGAACAACGCCATGGTCACGGTGTTTTCGCCCGTTGCCGACGTGACCCCGGCCGAGGTTAAGCGCGCCACCGAGGTCACCTATCTCGGCACCGTGTACTGCACCATGGCGGTGCTGAAACGCATGCGCACACGGCAAAGCGGCACGATCATCAACGTTGGCTCCGCGCTCGCCTACCGCTCCATTCCGTTGCAGGCCCCGTATTGCGGGGCCAAGTCGGCGATCCGCGGCTTCACCGACAGCCTGCGGTCGGAACTGCTGCACGACCGTGCCGGCATCCATGTGACGATGGTGCATCTGCCGGCGGTCAACACGCCGCAGTTCGACTGGGCGCTGGACAAGCTGGGCCGGCAGGTGCAGCCGGTGCCGCCGATCTTCCAGCCCGAGGTCGCGGCGCGCGCCATTCATTTCGCTGCCTTCAACCACCGGCGGGAAATCTGGGTGGGATTCCCGACCGTCACGGCAATCTTGGCGAACCGGATTGCGCCCGGCCTCGCCGACTGGTACCTCGCCGGCAGCGGCTACTCCGGGCAGATGACGGACCAGCCGAAATCCGCCGATGCGCCATCCAACCTGTTCGCCCCAGTCGCGGGCAACTACGCCGCGCACGGCCGCTTCGACAGCCAGGCGCGCGCGGAAAGCTGGGAGATGTTCACGAGCCGCCACCGCGACGCCATCACGATCGGCCTGGCGGGGCTGGCGTTGCTTGGTTTGCGCCGCTGGGGCTTGCGCCGCTGGCTCCGGGGGTCGGGCTGACCGGGTTGCCGGTACGGTCCATCAGGGGACAAATATGGCGGAACCATCCGAGGACCCCACCGATGCAGATGAAAGCCGCCGTCCTGCGCGAACAGGGCAAGCCCCGCCCCTACGCCAGCAGCAGGCCGATGACGATCGAGACCGTGGATCTCGATCCGCCCGGCTCCGGCGAGGTGCTGTACAAGATCATCGGCGCCGGGCTCTGCCACTCCGATCTCTCGACGATCGAGAACCTGCGCCCCCGCAAGCTGCCCACCATCCCGGGGCACGAGGCCGCCGGCATCGTCGAGGAAGTCGGCCCCGCCGTAACCGGTCTGAAACGCGGCGACCACGTGATCAGCGTCTTCGTCACGAGCTGCAATGACTGCCGCTACTGCAACGGCGGACGCCCCAACCTGTGTCAGAGCTCCAACAAGTCCCAGGCCGAGGGTACGCTGATCTCCGGCGCCCAGCGCCTCTCGCTGAACGGCGAGCCGATCTTTCATTACGGCGGCCTGTCGGTGTTCGCCCAGTATGCGGTCGTTTCCCAGAACGCATTGATAAAAATCCCTGATGACGTGCCGCTGGAGGATGCAACGATCTTCGGCTGCGCCGTCGTCACCGGCGTCGGCGCGGTGCTGAACACCGCGCAGGTGCCGGCAGGCGGCCAGATGGCGGTGGTCGGCCTGGGCGGCGTCGGCATGAATGCCCTGCTGGGCGGGGTCGTCGCCGGCGCCGAACGCATCGTCGCCGTCGACCTCAACGCCGACAAGTTGCGCCTCGCCCGCGACCTCGGCGCTACGGACACGTTCCTGGCCGGCAATGCCGACGTGATCGAGGAGATCAAGCGGGCAACCGGCGGCGGTCTGGACCATGTGATCGAGACCGCCGGCTCGATCCCCGCCATGAACCTCGCCTACGCCATCACCGCCCGCGGCGGATCGGTGATTTCGGCCGGTCTGCCCGCCTCCACCGCCCAGTTCAGCTATGTTCATTCCGCCCTGGTGAGCGAGGGCAAGAGCATCATCGGCTCCTACATGGGAAGCTGCGTGCCGAAGCGGGACATTCCGCGCTTCATCGCGCTCTATCAACGTGGCAAACTGCCCGTGCAAAAACTGCGCACGGGATACATTACCCTTGAAGAGATCAACGAGGGTTTCGATCGGCTGTCGGACGGCGCCGTGCTGCGGCAGGTACTCCGTCCGCACGGGTGAACTCCGGATATGAGCACCTACCTGGTGACCGGCGGCGCCGGGTTCATCGGCTCGCATCTGTGCGACGCGCTAGGCGCCAGGGGCGATGTTGTGCGGGTGCTGGACGACCTGTCCACCGGCAAGCGCGAAAACCTGCGGCCAGAAGTCGAACTCATCGTCGGCGACATCGCCGACCCGCTGACGGCGGCTGACGCGGTTGCGGGCATCGATGGCTGCTTTCATCTCGCCGCCATCGCCTCGGTCGAAAAGGGTGTCACCGACTGGCTCGGCACGCACCACGCCAACCTGACCGGCACCATATCCATCTTCGACGCGATCCGGCGCACCGGCCGTGGCATTCCGGTCGTGTACGCCTCGTCCGCCGCCGTTTACGGCGACGCGGCCACTGTCCCGATCGCCGAGACTGAACCGTGCCGTCCGCTTTCGGCCTACGGCGCCGACAAATACGGCTCCGAGTTGCACGCCCGCGTCGCCAGCCACGTGCATGGCATCCCCACCGTCGGGCTTCGTTTCTTCAACGTGTATGGCCCGCGGCAGGACCCGGCTTCACCCTATTCCGGCGTC
>DASQVN010000861.1:0-2157 GCA_035640755.1 Rhodopila sp. | reverse complement strand
TGCCGTTCGCACTCAGCAGCGCGGCTGTCGCCGCCAGCCGATCGCTTTCCTTCACCCGGAGTTCCTTGAGCCCATGCAAACGCGACGTGCCGCGTGCGCACGCGGCCGCGACCGCCAGGATCGGGTACTCATCGATCATGCTCGGCGCGCGTTCGGGCGGGATGTCGGCGCCGCGCAGCTCCGTTCCGCGGACGTCGATGTCACCCACCAGCTCGCCGCCCTCGGTGCGCCGGTTCCCGATGCTGATCGCGCCCCCCATCTCCCGCAGGCAGTCCAGCAGCCCGGTGCGCAGCGGGTTGAGGCCGATGCCGGTCAGCGTGACCTGGCTGTTCGGCACGATCAGCGCCGCCACCAGCGGAAACGCAGCCGAGGATGGGTCGCCCGGCACGGTCACGTCCGCCGCCCGCAGCTCCGGCTGGCCTTGCAGATGGATAATGCGCCCGGTACCCGCGGCCTCCACCCGCACGTCGGCGCCGAAATGCCGCAGCATGTTTTCGCTGTGGTCGCGCGTCGCCTCGGGCTCCTCGACCCGGGTTACGCCGGCCGCGTTCAGCCCGGCCAGCAGCACGGCCGACTTGACCTGCGCCGAAGGAACCGGAACCCGATAGTCGAGCGGCATGGCCTCCCGCGCGCCTTGGATGGCGAGCGGCAGCCGCCCGCCTTCGCGCGCGGCAAACCGGGCACCGGCCTGCGTCAGCGGGTCGATCACCCGCCGCATCGGCCGGCGCCGCAGGCTCGCGTCGCCGGTGATCACGGCGAACACCGGATGGCTGGCCAGGATGCCGCACAGCAGCCGCGCGGCAGTGCCGGAGTTGCCCATGTCGAGTACGTCATCCGGTTCGGCCAACCCGCCGACGCCGCGGCCCGCGACCCGCCAGGTGCCGTCCGGGTCCCGCACCACCTCGGCGCCCAGGGCCCGCATGGCGGCGGCGGTGCGCAGCACGTCCTCGCCGGTCAGCAAGCCCGTGATGCGGGTCTCCCCAACCGCCAGTGCGCCGAACATCAGCGCGCGGTGGCTGATCGACTTGTCGCCGGGCACCGCAACGGCACCGGACAACGCCTGGGGCGGTCTGGCCGATGTCAGGGGATGAGGGGCTGGGTGCGTCATGCGGCCGGGTCCGGTCTGGTATGTGGTGGCGGTCGATGGTTGATAACGCCTTTCCCTGGCAACTGGAACCTCAGCCGACCAGACGGCTGGGTAGCCGGTCCGGCGCGCAACGGCCACAGAAACCCGCCGGCTTTGCGGTCTGTCGTCGCGCCGCGGCCGCAGAAGCCATTTGACAGCGCCGCTGCACGGTGGCATGGGCGCGCCCTTCCAGTTTCAGCCCAGACTCTACATGAAGGGCCTTCGTTACCATGGCCAAGCCCGAACTCGGCACCAAGCGGGTCTGCGTCGCGTGCGGCACGCGATTTTACGACCTGACCAAGACTCCCGCCATCTGCCCGAAATGCGGCACCGAACAGCCGCTCGACCAGCCACGCACCCGCCGCCCTGGCGGCAACGTGGCGGAGGAGAAGCGCGTCAAGAAGCCCGTGCCCACCCCGGGCATGGAGGACGTGGATGTCGAGGTCGAAGGCGTGGAAGACGTCGACGAAGAGGACGTCCTGGAAGACACCGGTGACCTGGAAGACGACACCGACACGATCGGGGGCGACATCGAGGTCGAGACCGACAACGAGCCGGACGAGCACTGACACCCTCGGCCCGCCTGCTTGCAGGACGGTGGCCTCTCGCGCGCCCGGCCGCGGCGCGGGCGTGATTGGGGCCGGCGCACCGTGCCGGCCCGTCCCGCCGACCGGGCTGTCCATGATGTCTCCGGGGAGCCGGCGATCAGGAGCGCCCTTTCAATGGCGCGCCAGGCTGCCGCCTCACGAATCCGTTACAATTGTTTCACAGCCCGCTTTGTAACGATTTGATATGCTCCCGCCCCACCGGACCGGCCGCCAATGCCTGAAGGCATTGATATCCAATATGTTTGTTGCAAATGAAATTGCAGGTCCCCGCCTCGGGTTCATTCGACTCCCAATGCGCACTCGTCCTGCATCCGCTTGTTCTGGTGGTGCACCGGATGATATGCACTGGCCACCGAAGCGTGTGCGGGCTAACCACACCGCAATCAGGACGGACGGGGTGCAGAATGGGGCCGGGTTCCACTG
>DASQVN010000860.1:0-3612 GCA_035640755.1 Rhodopila sp. | reverse complement strand
TTATATAGCGCGGCGACCAAGCAGGAGCACACGCGCATGGCCAACGCCCGCACCACCACCCCTGAGGCCGCCCCCCCTGGGGCCACCCAGGACTTCAAGGTCAAGGACCTGTCGCTCGCCGACTGGGGGCGCAAGGAAATCAGCATGGCCGAGGACGAGATGCCCGGCCTCATGGCCATCCGTGCGGAATACGGCAATGCCCAGCCGCTCAAGGGCGCCCGCATCGCCGGCTGCCTGCACATGACCATCCAGACCGCGGTGCTGATCGAGACCCTGATCGCCCTCGGCGCCACCGTCCGCTGGTCGTCCTGCAACATCTTCTCCACCCAGGATCATGCCGCCGCCGCCATCGCTGCCGCCGGCGTCCCGGTGTTCGCCTGGAAGGGCATGACCGAGGACGAATTCTGGTGGTGCATCGAACAGACCGTGCGCGGCCCCGACAACTGGATCCCGAACATGATCCTGGACGACGGCGGCGACCTGACGCTGCTCATGCACCAGAAATACCCCGAGATGCTGAAGGACGTCCGCGGCATCTCCGAGGAAACCACGACCGGCGTGCACCGCCTGCACGACATGGCCCGCGCCGGCACGCTGCTGGCCCCGGCGTTCAACGTGAACGACAGTGTCACCAAGTCGAAGTTCGACAATCTCTACGGCTGCCGCGAATCCCTGGTCGACGGCATTCGCCGCGGCACCGACGTGATGATGGCCGGCAAGGTCGCCGTGGTGAACGGCTTCGGCGATGTCGGCAAGGGATCGGCGGCTTCTCTGCGCAACGCCGGCTGCCGCGTGATGGTGACCGAGGTCGATCCGATCTGCGCCCTGCAGGCCGCGATGGAGGGCTACCAGGTCACCACCATGGACGATGCCGCGCCGATCGGCGACATCTTCGTCACCGCCACTGGCAACATCGACGTCATCACCCTCGACCACATGCGCGCGATGAAGCACCGCGCCATCGTCTGCAACATCGGCCACTTCGACTCGGAAATCCAGATCGGGGCGCTCCGCAACTACAAGTGGGAAAACGTCAAGCCGCAGGTGGATGAGGTTGTGTTCCCCGACGGCAAGCGCCTGATCGTGCTGTCGGAAGGGCGCCTGGTGAACCTGGGCAACGCCACCGGCCATCCCAGCTTCGTCATGAGCGCGAGCTTCAGCAACCAGGTGCTCGCGCAGATCGAGCTGTTCAACGCGAAACCCGGCCAGTACGAGCGCAAGGTCTATACCCTGCCCAAGCACCTCGACGAAAAGGTGGCGGCCTTGCATCTCGCTAAGGTCGGTGCCAGGCTCACGACGCTGACGGAGAAGCAGGCATCCTACCTGGGCATCCAGCAGCAAGGCCCATTCAAGCACGAGCTCTACCGTTACTGAGATGATTCGGCACGGCCGTCTGAAAAGTTGCCCCAAAATTTGATTGTCCTGGGCTGGCCAGGTGGCCGACAGCCTATTGATTTTTCACACCGCCGTCCCATCAGGCGCCCAGCCCGGATAGGCCACGCGCCGACCGAAAATCGACACAGCGATTTCATTCCCTTGTCACGTGTTCGTGGTGGTCAACCGCATCGACAACACCTAATTGCCTGTTCGCCCTCCGCCGCGCCGATGCGTGTGCGGGGAGCGACCTCAGTTGGGACATGTAACGATGCCTGAAATCTCGTCCATCGCGACGCCTCCTTTCACCATGGTCGTACGGGACGCCCTGCAGGACACCAGGGACGCAGCCGTCGAAGCCGACCTGCTGTTCCTGGAGGCCTGGGAGATGTTCCCGAGCATGCATCCCGGCTCCGTGCTGCGCGCCAACCAGATTCGCCGCGCCAATCCCGGCCTCGCCGCCGCCCTGGACCGGGAACTGCAATCCGCCCGCCGGTCCAGGCCGTTCCGTATCGCCTGAAAGAGGCATCGCCTTCCTGCGTTCAGCCTGACTGCCCGTATCAGGCGGAACCAGGAAAGGATGATCCAGTGGAGCACACCACACGCGTCGTCGCCTGGGCCCTTGCCCTGATAATCACGTCACCAGCATCCGGACTTGCCCGGGAGCCGGCGGCGCAAACAGCGGCCCCAACGCAAGCGGCCCCGGAACCGGCCCGGTCGCGCCGGGCCTGACACAAGCGGGCCCAACCGCCGGCCCCGGAATGATCCCGGCGCTGGCGGCACGGCGGGCGAGACCGGCATGGCGGCGGACGGAGAACCGACTGGCTGTTCATGTAAGTCGAACCACTACGGCCAGGCCGTGGCGAACGACTCCGGCCCGGCCCCCTCGATCTTCAGCGACGGACCACGCGTCAGGCTGTGCCCGTCCCAGCGGAATACCTCGACCGCGCGGTCCGCCATGCTCTGCAGCAGCACCGTCGTGCCGTCGCGGGAGAACGCCACGCCCTCGATCCAACCACCCGTCGCTGCCGCGGCGACCCGGCGCAGGGTCGCTCCTTCCACCGCATACATCGCCAGCAATCCATGCTCGGAATGGAACGGATGCGACGGAGGCTTGGTCGTGCCGTTTTCCGCCCCGATCGCCAGGAACCGCCCATCCGGCGAGAACTTCAGCGGCTCCGGCCCGCTCGGCACGCCAAACGTCCCCACCGTGCGGAACGGCTGCGATGCCAGGTCGATCAGGCTGACCGAATCCACATCGCCGTCGCCGCGTCCCATGTTGGAAACCGCCGCCAGGGCGTGCGCGGCGTTCACGTCCATCGAGTAGGGCGCCAGCCCGGTGGTGATCGGCCGCGGATCGACCGTGACATTGGTCCCGTCGATGTGCAGCACGCTCACCATGTTGTCGCCGCCGCGGCTCAGCAGCGCCGTCCTGTCATCGACGAACACCACCGCACTCGGCAGCGACTTCTCGTTCCCCGTGTTGACCTTGCCCGCCGGCGTCAGGCGCTTGTCCTTGACCGTGAAGACCGACACCGTGCCCTCCATCCGGTTGGCAACCAGCGCCAATTCGCCGTTCGGCGAGACCCGCACCTGCGTCGCCCCCGGCCCGGCGGCCAGCGTCTGCACCACCCTGGGCGGCGCGCTGGTCAAATCGAACACCGCCACGCGGTCATCGGTCGAGATGCCCGACTTTCCCGCCGGATCCGCCTTGGTGGCCGAGGTGACGATGCCCCAGCTCTCATCCTTACTGATCCAGATCGCGCCCGGCGGACCGACCACGCTGCCCGGCGCCTCGAACGTCGCCCTGACTTTCGGCGGCCAGGACGTCACGTCGATGACCGTCACCGTATCCGGCCCGACCTTCTCGGGCGCAACGATGGTCTTCTGCGCGTCCATCACCGAGTGGCCGTCGTTCGACGACACCACCACGTCGGCCCGTGCCGCCGCCGGCAGCGCGGCCAGCACCGCGCCGGCCACCAGGGGAGCGGCCAGCAGGGCAGGGATGCTTCGCATTCTTGTTTCCTCCGGTTGTCATTGTCCGCCGGCCGTCATTGCTTGTCAGTTCTCATTGTCTGGGCATGTGACGCACGGTTCGTGACGGTTCGGCTTCACCCGGTCCTCCGCTGGGTCGTGCATCAGCCGCCGCCCATGCCGGCAAACAGCGCCCCCGACCAGCATGTCATCCGGCCAGCATGCGATCCAGCAAGCCGAACGCGTTCATATAGTGGCCGGCAT
>DASQVN010000859.1:0-4023 GCA_035640755.1 Rhodopila sp. | reverse complement strand
TGCCCGACTGGGCCGAACGTCCATTCAACCGCCTGGAACGCGCCTGGGTGTATCGTTCCGCGAAGGGCGTCTCCAATCTCCGCAGCTTCGGCAGCGAGAACGTACCCGCCTTCGTCTTCCGCAATGCCGCCTTCCCCATCCTGGATGAGGAGAGGCGTCCCTACGCCGGCAAGCAGATCGGCATCAGCCAGGGCCCGGGCGCCTGCCGCCAGCCCTATTTCGCACGCAGCTTCTTCAACATCAGCGGCATGAGCTACGGCGCGCTGAGCCACGCCGCTGTCTCCGCCCTTTCGCGCGGCGCCAAGATCGCCGGCATCTGGATGGCCACCGGCGAAGGCGGCCTCGCCCCCTATCATCTGGAGGGCGGCTGCGACATCGTCATGCAGATGGGCACCGCCAAGTACGGCGTGCGCGACGCCGAGGGCAACCTCTCGGAATCCCGCCTGCGCGAAATCGCCGAGCACGAACAGGTGCGCATGTTTGAGGTCAAGCTCGCCCAGGGTGCCAAGCCCGGCAAGGGCGGCATCCTCCCGGCCGCCAAGGTCACACCCGAGATCGCGGCGATCCGCGGCATCCCTGCCGGCCGCGACAGCATCAGCCCCAACCGCCACCATGACATCGGCAATGTCCGGGAACTCGGTCAGTTCGTCCAGCGCGTGCGGGACATCACCGGCAAGCCGGTCGGCGTCAAGTTCGTCGCCAGCGATACCGCGTTCCTGGACGACTGGTTCCAGGACTGCGTGACCCACCCCGAAGGCTGCCCCGACTACATCCAGGTTGACGGCGGCGAGGGCGGCACCGGCGCCGCCCCCTCCGCCCTGATCGACTATGTCGGCCTGCCGATCACCCTGGCCCTGCCGATGGTTGCCGCCGCGCGGGAGCGTTACGGGCTCGAGGACCGCATCCGCATCGTCGCCTCCGGCAAGCTGGTCACCCCGGACAAGGTCGCCTGGGCGCTGTGCATGGGTGCCGACTTCGTCTCCGCGGCGCGCGGGTTCATGTTCAGCCTGGGCTGCATCCAGGCGATGAAATGTGGCAGCGGCAACTGTCCCACCGGCGTCACCGCTGCCGACCCGCGCCTGATCGCCGGCCTCGATCCGACAGACAAGGCGGCCCGTGTCGCCCGCTACGCCCGGCAGGTGCATGAGGAGGTCGAGATCATCGCCCATTCCTGCGGCCTGACCGACCCGACCGGCTTCCGCCCCCGCCATGTCACCGAAATCGAACGCGGCGTCGGCGGCTTCCGCGCTCCCCAGGGTTCGGACTGACAAGGTTCGAATTGACAAGGTTTGGATCGACAAAGGGCTCGGATTGACAGAACAGGCGCCTTCGTAAGTGAACGCCCTGCACGCCTCGCGCCCCACCCACGGTACCCCAACCGTCATGGCCGGACTTGATCCGGCCATCCGTCCCATGTCGGTGCCGCAACGTGCAACTACCCCCGCCGCAACGTGCAACTACCCCACCGCAAACGCATTCCTGATCTCCACCCCCCGCCAGATGAAACCGGCCTGCATGTCCTCCGACAGCAGCACACGGCACCCGGCATGTGCCGCGCAGGCCAGCATGATCGCATCCCACAGCGAGAACTGGTGGAACGTCGCCAGGTCCATCGCCTCCATCAGCACCCCGGCCGTGGTATCCTGAACCAGGCAGGCGTCACGCCACGACAGGATCGCCACCCGTGCCTGCAGCGCCGGCCAGCGTGCCTTGCGGGTCAGGACGGTGAACAACTCCCCCAGCGCCTGCGCCGGCACCACCAGTTCATCCTCCGCCATCCCCGCGAGTGCCGCGTGAACGCGCTGCTGCCGCTCCGCGCCGTTCACGCCCTCCGCATAGACCAGGATGTTGGTGTCGAGCGCGACGCGCACGCCTCAGCGCTCGTACAGCTCATCCCGCCGCCAGGGGCCAATATCGGTTGCAGGCTGCGACCGCAGGCGCTGCAGCAGCGCCGCCCGCGCGTCCGATCGGGCGGTGTCGGTACGCTCGCAGGGAACGATGCGCGCAACCGGCGCGCCATGGGACGTAACAACAAACGACGCGCCGCCCCGGACTTCCCGAAGTAGGTGGGAAAAGCTGCGATTCGCCTCGGCTGCGGAAACGGCGGCGTCCATCTTGCACCTCAAGTAGTGAGTATCACTACTTAATCAGTCTCCTGACGTCACGCAAGACCTTCCAATCAATCCCCGACCTGTGACCAGTGCCTCTACCCCGCCTCAAACACCGGCAACGTCAGGTCGCCATTCACCCGTTCGAACCCCACTTTCACCGGCATCCCGA
This sequence comes from Rhodopila sp., assembly GCA_035640755.1. Classification (GTDB taxonomy): domain Bacteria; phylum Pseudomonadota; class Alphaproteobacteria; order Acetobacterales; family Acetobacteraceae; genus Rhodopila. The sequence continues at coordinate 1,743 of DASQVN010000859.1, read as the reverse complement.
CCCGCACCGAGGCCGGATCGATCCCCCGCCCCTGCGCGTTCATCCGCACCCCTTCCGGCAGATCGACCGTCAGCAACAGGTATGGCAGATCCCCCTTGAACCCCGGATGGAACGCATAGTGCGTCACCGTCCAGCTATGCACCGTGCCGCGCCCCTCGGCATCAATCCAATCGACATTCATCGACCAGCACGCATCGCACACCGGGCGGGGATAATGCCGCACCTTGCCGCAATCGGCACAGCGCTGCAGCCGCAGCCGCCCCGCCTTCAGCCCATCCCAATACGGCTGCGTCTCCACAGACGGGCTCGGCACCAGCTTGTCATACCCGTCCATGTCTCACCCCCTCCGCATGATCGCGACCGCGCCGTCGCCCATGTCGCCGTATCCCGTCACCAGCCCGATCTCCGCGTCGGGCACCTGCGCCTCCGCCTCTCCGCGCAACTGCCGGGCAAGCTCGACGATATGGTTCATCCCCGCCATGTGCGCCTGCGACAGCAGCCCGCCATGCGTGTTCACCGGCAGCCGCCCGTTCAGCCCCAGAGCGCCGTTCTCGACGAACCCGCCGCCCTCGCCCTTCCGGCAGAAGCCCAGATCCTCAAGCTGGCACAGCACGATGTAGGTGAAGCAGTCATACACCTCGGCCACGTCGATATCGTTGTGCGTCACCCCCGCCATGGCGAACGCCTTCGGCGCCGCCTTGGCCAGCCCCAGCGTCGTCAGGTCCGGCCGTTGCGTGATCGCGGACGGCGAGTCCGGATGCCCCTCCGCCACCCCCATCACCATCACCGGCCGCTTGCCCAGGTCCCGCGCACGGTCCGGCGCGCTGATCACCACCGCCGCGCCCCCATCGCTCTCCAGGGAGCAATCCAGCAGCCGCAGCGGGTCCGAGATCATGCGCGACGCCTGGTGATCCTCGATCGTGATCGGCGTCTTCATCGTTGCGTTCGACTGCAGCGACGCGTGATGCCGCGTCGTCACCGCGATCTCTGCGAATTGCCGAGACGTCGTGCCGTACAGCTCCATGTGCCGCCGAGCCATCGGGGCGTAGAGCTGCGCAGGGGCAATGGCGCCCGACGGCATCTCGAACTCCCCGATCACCCGGAACTGCGGCATCTGCTGCACCCGCGCCCCGATCCGCCCGCCCGAGTATCCTGTGCGCCCGAGCGACAGCAGCACATGGTTGCAGATCCCTGCGTCGATCACCGCCAGCGCGCACTGGATCGACGCCACGGCCGAGGCCCCGCCCATCGGCGTAGTGGCGGAAAACCGCAGGTCCTTGATGCCGAAATTGGTAATGAAGTCCTCGGCCACCGCTCCATGGCCGTACGGGATCAGCCCGTCGATGTCCGACGGCTTCAATCCCGCATCCCTTATCGCGTTCAAGGAGGCTTCAAGCTGCAGCGACAGCGCCGTCCGGTCGGTGCCGCGCAGGTATTTCGTTTCGCCGACGCCGGTAATGGCGCCTGCCTCGCGCAAGGACATCGGGGCGGTTCCTTCTGTTTTCCTGGACCACCCCAGCGTTTATCAGCCATCGCTGGTCGTCAACTCCGCCTCGACCGCATCGGGCCGCTTCGCCATGTACCGACAGGTGGCGGCCAAGCTGACTGATGGAACTTTTCGATCACCCGCAACGGCAGCAGCGATCATGCCCCGTCACTTGTCCACGGCAGCCGGCGGAATCCACCCCTGCATCACCGCGAACTGCCCGACCTGATGGGCAATCGCATTCGCCAGGTTGCCCG
>DASQVN010000858.1:0-5795 GCA_035640755.1 Rhodopila sp. | reverse complement strand
GCCGATCAGGCCCTGGCCGAGATGTCCAGCGCCCAGGACGACCAGAACGCCTTCGCGCGCGCCGCCCGCAAGCTGCTCGCCGCGATGGACCTCGCCGAAGCCGAAGCCGACGCCGAACCCGAAGACACCTCCGAGGAGGGCGAGGAAGGCGGCGAACAATCCGGCGCCCAGGACAACACCCAGGACGGCGAAGGCCAATCCGACTCCGAACAGGAATCCATGCTCGGCGCCCAGCCCGAGGAAATGGAGGGCGAAGCCGCCGACGACGACGGCACCGACGCCGAGGATGAGGCCGCGGTGGCCGAGGGCGACGACCGCCCCGGCGGTCCCCAGCCGCGTCGCGAACGCGCCAACATCGACACCGAGGCCACCTACCGCGCCTACACCCGTCAGTTCGACGAGGAAATCGACGCCGAGGACCTCTGCGACCCGGACGAACTGACCCGCCTGCGCCAGCAGCTCGACCAGCAGCTCCAGCACCTGCAGGGCGTCATCTCCAAGCTCGCCAACCGTCTGCAGCGCCGCCTGCTCGCGCAGCAGACCCGCTCCTGGGAGTTCGACCTCGATGAGGGCCTGCTCGACGCCGGCCGCCTCGCCCGCGTCGTCATCAACCCGCTCCAGGCCCTCTCCTACAAGCGCGAGCTCGACACCGAGTTCCGCGATACGGTGGTGACGCTGCTGATCGACAACTCAGGCTCGATGCGCGGCCGGCCGATCACGGTGGCCGCCATGTGCGGCGACATCCTCGCCCGCACCCTGGAACGCTGCGCCGTCAAGGTCGAGGTGCTGGGCTTCACCACCCGCGCCTGGAAGGGCGGCCAGAGCCGCGAGAAATGGGTGCAGGACGGCAAGCCCCGCAATCCCGGCCGCCTCAACGACCTGCGCCACATCATCTACAAGGCCGCCGACGCCCCCTGGCGCCGCGCGCGCAAGAACCTCGGCCTGATGCTGCGCGAGGGCCTCCTGAAGGAGAACATCGACGGCGAGGCCCTGCTCTGGGCCTACCGCCGCCTGCTGATCCGGCCCGAGCATCGGCGCATCCTGATGGTCATCTCCGACGGCGCCCCGGTCGATGACTCGACGCTCTCCGTCAACCCCGGCAACTACCTGGAAAAGCACCTGCGGGAGGTCATCCGCGACATCGAAACCCACGACCAGGTGGAGCTCATCGCCATCGGCATCGGCCACGACGTCACCCGCTACTACCGCCGAGCGGTGACGATCGTGGACGCCGAGGAATTGGGCGGCACGATGATGAAGAAGCTGACCGAGCTGTTCGACGAGGACATGGATGCCGCCTGGGTCCGCGCCGCCGGCGAACGCGCCGCCATCGTCATCTGACCCTTGACATCCCGACCCCCACCGGCGATATGCACTCCCATGACCAGCATATCGCCAAAATTCCCGCTGCCTGAGGACGCCCGCCCCTCGCTCCCCACCGGGGTCGCCGAGACCCAGGCCGCCTTGGTGGGATATGTCCGCGAAGGCCTGCCGATCCGGATCGTCGATCAGGTCCTGGCCGACGGCCGGCTGACCATGTCGGAGCTCGATCGTCTCGCCATCCCCCGCAAGACGCTGGCGCACCGCCGCACCATCGGCACCCTCACGCCGGAACAATCCGACCGCCTTGGCCGCCTGCTCCGCATTATTGAAGACGCCGAGGTCACCTTCGGCGACCGCAAGAAAGCGCACGACTGGCTCCGCCGGCCCACCCCGCTGCTCGACAACGAAACGCCCCTCGACCGGCTGGACACCGATATCGGCAGCCGCCAGGTGGAAATGCTCCTGGGTCGCATCGCGCACGGGATCGCCGCCTGAGGATCGCTCCCCGATGATCGCCTGGCGGCTCTGCCGCCGCGCCTATGCCGACCTGAGCGGAACCGGTGCGCAACGCTTCGGCGGCCGCTGGAACAGCCCCGGCCGCCCGGTGGTCTACCTCGCGGAACACCCGGCTCTCGCCGCGCTGGAGGTCCGAGTCCACCTCGACCTCCCGTTCGAGCTGCTGCCCGCCGACTACGTGCTGATGCTGGTCAGCCTTCCGGATCCGCCGCCCGACCCGCTTGCGGACGCGCCGCCCGACACCAATACCGTCGCGACTGGCAACGCCTGGCTCGCCGGCCTGCGTTCAGCCACCGTCAAGGTCGCCTCGGTGCTGGTCCCCCACGCCTGGAACATCCTGCTCAATCCCGGCCATGCCGACGCCGCTTCCGCCGCCATCCAGGGCATCGAGCCCTTCCGCTTCGACCCCAGGCTCTGGCAGCCACTCGGCCGGGAAGGATGACGGCCGGCTGCTTCGGATTGGTGCGAGAGGGGGGACTCGAACCCCCATGCCCAAAGGGCGGTCGATTTTGAGTCGACTGCGTCTACCATTCCACCACTCTCGCAGCCGCCCCATCATACCGCATCGCGCCGTCGGGACAACGCATTGTTTCGACATCCCACGGCCGCCGGACTAGCGCCCGCCTCCCCATAAACCGGTTGACCGCACGCGCCGGTCCCACTAGATAGGCGCCCTTGCTGCCAGCCACGGCAGCCGGCTTTTCGGGCGTAGCTCAGCGGTAGAGCAATCGGCTGTTAACCGATTGGTCGTAGGTTCGAATCCTACCGCCCGAGCCATCGATTTGTCTGCCTGCACCGCGCCAGAGCGTGATGAGACCCACGGCGCGATGGGACAGGACGCGGTGAAACCCTCCTCATCACACGCCGCGGCCGGTTGGGCATCCACCGACGGTGACCAGGCATCCCCCCAAGGCATCCCCCAGGTGCCCATTGCACTTCGGAGCCCCAGCGTCCATATCTGTCCTTCCGGCCGGGCTTTTCGCCTCGGTCAAGTTCTCGACGTCGCCGGCCATCGCGCGGCTCCGGTTCTATCCGCAATGAGAAGTATGGGACCTCTGCACAGGAGCAGAGGCCGGCCGGAAAACGGAGCGCAGTGTATGCCAAAAGGCACGGTAAAATGGTTCAATGGCCAAAAGGGGTACGGATTCATCCAGCCCGATGATGGTTCGAAGGACGTGTTCGTTCATATCTCCGCAGTCGAACGAGCCGGCCTCTCCAATCTCAACGAGGGACAAGCGGTCACGTTCGACGTCGAACGCGGAGAGCGAGGCAAGACCTCGGCTGTCAACCTTCAGGCTACGTGACTGAGCGGCGGCGCCTCGGCGCCGCTTCTTCATGAGGTGCAACATGCTCAAGCACAAGTACAAGGTGGGCGATCGGGTGATCGCGCTCTCGGACTCATCCAATGCCAACGTTCGTACCGGCCCTTATACCATCGTAAAGATCCTCCCCGTTGCCGGGCGTGGCTGTCAGTATCGGGCGAAGAGCCCCTTGGACGAACACGAGCGCGTACTGGATGAAGCTCTGCTGCGCTCAGCCGAATGACCAAGGCCGGACCCGACCCTCTGCCGTCGCGCAGCACCAATCTGGGCAGCACCAATCTGGGCAGCACCAATCTGGGCAGCACCAATCTGAACGGCATGGCATGAACTTGCGGGTGAACCCCGCAATGCCCGATCGAGGCGCACCGCTCGGCCGCACCGATTATTCCAGTGCCGAAATGCTGGCCGATGCGGCCATCCACCTGTTCGGCCTCGTCGGGGCAAGCGCCGTGTTTGGTTACCTGCTGGCCAACGTCGGCCCCCTGGTGACGGCGAGTCAGTGGACCGCTCTGATCACCTATGCGGTCGCCCTCCTTGGCACGCTGACGATCTCGGCGCTCTACAACCTGAGTGCCCCCGGGCGCGCCAAAGCCGTGCTGCGGAAACTCGATCGGGCAATGATCTTCGTGATGATCGCCGGCAGCTACACGCCGTTCGCCATCTGCGCCATCTCGCCGCGGGTCGGCATGCCGCTTTGCGCCGTCATCTGGACGATGGCCGCCATCGGCGTCGGGATCTGCCTGCGGCTCCAACGCCTGTACGACCGGCTTTCGCTGGCCTTGTATTTGGGCATGGGCTGGATGGTGCTGGCCGTGCTGCCGTCCCTGGCCGCCGCGGTATCGACAAGTGTATTGCTCCTGCTGCTGGTGGGCGGCATCGTCTACTCGGCCGGCGTCCTGGTCCATCGGCGCACAGGGGTTTCGTTCCACAATGCGGCATGGCATGCCATGGTGGTCGCCGCGGCAGCGTTGCACCTCGCGGCCGTTGCGCTGATCCTGCCATGACCGTTGCACCCGCAACATTCAGGACCAACGTGATGAGCATGATATCCGAGCACATCTACACGAGTTCGAATGGCGACACCTGGCACCTGCTCCGCGATCCGCAATCGGGGCGGATGCTGGTGCGCCATCAGGCGAATCCGGCATCGGGCGGCACGGTCACGGACACCGAAGTGGATGCGTTTCTGCGCCGCGCGGGGTCCGGCCCCGAGTTCGCCGCGCTGCGCCGACTGCTCGACCAAGCCTGACGCTTATCCCGCCCCCCGGCCGTTCGACAAACAGCCAATCCTTCGGCCTCCAATCCTTCGCCTCCTGGTATCATCGCGCCACGGGCGGTTCATGTCCGCTTCGGCGCGCTCTTCAAGACCACATCCAGCATCCCCTTCACGTCCATCGACGACTCGCGCCCGATCCGGCCGCCGTTCTCCCTCAGCCAGGCATCCGCCGTCTCGATCCCGACATCCCTGAGCGTCGTCAGCAGCGCCCACGACGTGCTGTTCTTCGACGCGAACCCCAACGTCGCCACGAATGGATCGTTCTGGATCGCATGCAGCCGGATCGGCCGGTAGTGCCCGGTATACGCCACCCCCGCCGCCGCCAGATCGGCCAGCAGCTTGTTCACCGCCTCGATCGCGTTGATCTCCAGCACCACCGAGGCATTGAACGTGATCTCTCGGATCCGGTCGAGGATCGCCGGCGCGAGCTGCGGCGGCATCCCTGCCCGCTCGAACGGGTTGACCAGCACCAGTAGCAGGTCCTGCGCGTAGTCGAGCAGCGGCGACAGCGCCGGGTTGCCGAGATAGCCGCCATCCCAGTACGGCACGCCGTCGATCATGACCGCCTTGAACACCGTCGGCAGCCCGGCCGAGGCGCGCAGCGCCTCCCCCGAGATATCCGGCTGGGTAAAGATCGCCCGCGCGTTACGGCTGACATCGGCGGCGGTGACGAATAGCCGGGGTGCCGCCGCCGCATTCAGCGCCGCCAGCTCCGCCGGCGGGAAGGCCTCGGCCACGATCGGGATCAGCGCGTCGGTATAGAACGGATTGGTATAGGGGGAGACCACCAGCCCCGCCGCCTCCAGCGCGATCGAGACCGGGGAGAAATCCAGGTTGAACCCGCCGCAAAGGTTGGGCTCGCCGTAGAACAGGGCGTTGCCGCTCTGGAACCCGGCGCGGGAGAGGCCCTCCCAGAAATCGTGCAGCTTGCGCCGAGCCGCCGGAGCGCCGCCTTGGATGAGGCCGCTGACCGTCAGGGCGGCGTTGAACGCGCCCGCACTGGTGCCGCTGACCGCACCGATGCGCAGGCGCTCGGCCTCGACCTCCTGCAGGAGCCGGTCGAGCACGCCCCAGGTGAAGGCGCCGTGCGAGCCGCCCCCTTGCAGCCCGAGGGCAATCGTAACGGGGGCCTGGGACATGACGGCAGCTCCTGCAGCGCGTGGATTCGATTCGCACTGGCACCTTAGGAACCGCCGATCGTCGATTCCAGCACATCCGCCGCCGCCGGAGCATTCACCGGCCTCGTGCGCTCCGCACCGGTCGCCACCGACCGCTCCGTCCAGCCACTCAGTCTGGCTGACAACGCAGGCGCAGCGCGAAGACCGAGGCACATGCCGGCGAGATCAACGCGGCCTTGG
>DASQVN010000857.1:0-4363 GCA_035640755.1 Rhodopila sp. | reverse complement strand
CGAAGGGGTCAACGTGATCCTGGTCGCCCGCACCCAGGCCGACCTCGACCGCGCGCGGGAACGTATTGCCACGCGGCACAACGTCACCGTGCAGGTGCATGCCCACGACCTCTCCGACAGCCGCAACATCGACCGCCTGGCGGAGACGCATCCCGACATCGACATCCTGGTCAACAACGCCGGCGCCATCCCCGGCGGCGACCTGTGGCAAGTCGATGAAGCGCACTGGCGCGAGGCCTGGGACCTGAAGGTCTTCGGCTACATCAACATGTGCCGCCGCTTCTATGCCTTGATGAAGGCACGTGGGCGCGGCGTGATTATCAACATCCTGGGCATGGCCGGGGAGAGGATGGACCGCGGCTACATCGCCGGTTCCTCGGGCAATGCATCGCTGATGGCGTTGACCCGCGCCCTCGGCGGATCGGCCGGCGATGATGGGCTGCGCGTCGTCGGCATCAACCCTGGCGCAATCGCCACCGACCGGCTGGTGACAATCATGAAGACCCGTGCGATGGACCGGCTGGGCGACGAAAACCGCTGGCAGGAGCTGATGCAGCCCCTCCCGATGGGGCGCGCCGGCCGGCCGGACGAGATCGGGCATATGGTAGCGTTCCTGGCCTCCGACCTCTCAGCCTACACCACCGGCACCATCATCACCATTGACGGCGGCGCAGCCAACCGCGGGCCGATGTTCTGAAGGGCGCGCCACCTCGCGCCGGACACTCGATCGCTTCTTGTTGAAATCCTGCGGGCGGCAAGCCCGGCATTACAGTATTTTTCGGACGTCAGCTCAGATACGTTCTCCCTGCCCATAAAGGAAGCTCAATTCCATGAATTGATTCATTACTGACTGCCGGGGGAGGAACAAGAGATGACGTCACGGTCAATCCCGATACTGGCGGCGTGCGGTGCTATGCTGATCGCCGGCGATACCGTGCTGGCCGACACCTCGCGGCACGGGGGCGACGCGGCGCGGGCCGCGATTGGACTGGACAGCGCCGAGGGCGACGGCCTCGACCTGCAGCAGAAAAATGGCCAGATTGGGCTGGGCAGCTATCTGGCGACCGCCGGAGGATGCAACGACTGCCATACCTGGCCGAACTACGCGCCCAATCACGACCCCTTCGCACGCCAACCCAGGCAGCCCAACGTACCCGTCTACATGGCCGGTGGACGCCTGTTTCCGACGCCCGGCGGCAACTTCTGTTCCCGCAACATTTCGCCCGCGCCCGGTACGTCGATGCCGGCCGGGCTGTCGGTAGACGATTTCCTCTATGTAATCCAGACCGGATGTGACCCGCAGGAGGGTAACTTCCGTGACCCGGCAAAATGCGAACTGCTGCAGGTCATGCCGTGGCCCGAATACAGGAAGATGACCACCTCTGATCTGCGGGCGATCTACGCCTACCTGAGCGTATTGCCGCATACCGAGCCCGGACCAGCGGCCCAGTGCCAGCCGGACCCCCAGGGGGTTGCCGGCCAATAGAGCGGGGCCACCATCCCAAGCCAGCAGTTGCGGGTCAGGTCCGCCATGACAGCCGCCACGGGTCCGACGGCTTTTCCCGCGCCGCAACCCCTGGCACACTGGCCGCGACAACCTGAAGGAGACGACAATGGCAGATTGGGTGCGCGTGGCCTCGGTGGATGAGGTAGCGGAAGGCCAGTGCAAAGGTGTGCGCGTCGGCGAAAAGGAAGTGGCCCTCTATCACCTGCCCGGCGGCGAGTTCTGCGCCACCTCCAACGTCTGCACGCACGAATTTGCGTTGCTGTCGGAGGGCTGGCTGGAGAATGGCTGCATCGAATGCCCGCTGCACGCCGCCCAGTTCGACGTGCGCACCGGCAAGGCCCTATCCGCGCCGGCGGATGAGGATATCCCGGTCTATCAGGTCAAGGTCGAAGGCACCGACCTCCTCGTGCAGGTGCCGGACTGAGACCAGATCGTCGAAGGGCCGAATGGACCAGAGTCGTAGATCTGCGCGAAACATAATGCACCCCATGATGCAGCGCGTGCGGTCTGCCCGCCAGGGGCAATACGCATGATACAAGGGCCGATCGACTGCGACATCCACCCGGTGGTGCCCGGCATCCGTGCCCTGCTGCCGTATCTGGATGAGCACTGGCGGGAAACCGTCATCCGCCGCGGCATCGAGGACCTGACCACCATCAGCTATCCGACCCGCAACCCGCTGTCCTTCCGCGCCGACTGGCGGGACGATACCGGCCGCACCGCAACCGATGCGGAAACCCTCTGCCGGCAAGGGCTGGACCCGTTCAGCACCCGCTTCGCCATCCTGAACTGCCTGTACGGCACGCAGGTCCAGTTCAGCGAGGATCTGGGCGTCGCCTTCTCCCGCGCGCTGAACGACTGGATTGCCCGCGAATGGCTCGACCGCGACAACCGGCTGCGCGCCTCCATCGTCGTGCCGATGCAGAACGCCGAACTCGCGGTGGAGGAGATCAACCGCGTCGCCCCCGACCGGCGTTTCGTGCAGATCCTGCTGCTGGTCGGCAGCGAATCGACCCTCGGCCGACGCCAGAACTGGCCGATCTACGCCGCTGCCGAACGCTGGGGCCTGCCCGTTGGCATTCACGCCGGCAGCATGTTCCGCCACCCAATGACGCCCGTCGGCTGGCCCACCACCTTCACCGAGGAATACATTGACCAGGCCACCGCCTTCCAGTCCCAGCTCACCAGCCTGGTGGCCGAAGGCGTGTTCGCCAAGTTCCCGAACCTGACCGTCGTGCTGATGGAGTCGGGCGTCACTTGGCTGCCCGCCTATTTCTGGCGCCTGACCAAGTTCTGGAAGGGCCTCCGCAGCGAAGTCCCCTGGGTCGCCGACCCGCCCGCCTCGATCGTGCGTAGCCGCGTGCGCCTGACCTTGCAGCCCTTCGATGCGCCCCCCGATGCAGCCTCCGTCACCCGCCTGATCGAGCATATCGGCTCCGACGAGATGCTGCTGTTCTCCACCGACTACCCGCACTGGCAATTTGACGGCCTGCAGGCCCTTCCGGAGGGACTTGACGCCGGCCTGACCCGGACAATGATGGTTGACAACCCGCTGCGCACCTATATCCGGCTGACAGAAACGGAGGCTGTGCCATGAACGTGGACGTCCTGAATCGAACCGGCGCGGCACCGGCCACGGCATCGCGCCTCGCCATCGCCGACTGCGACATCCACCCCCGCCCCGCCGGCGTCGGCATCGGCGGCGTCAGCAAGGCGCTGTACCCATACCTGTCGAAGCAGTGGCGCGAGCATGTCGAGGCCTTCGGCATCACCTACCGTCAGCCGTGGGAGAAGGGTTCGGCCTACCCCAAGGGCCAGCCACAGGCCTGCCGGCGCGACGCCTTTACACCCGACGGCGGCTCCCCCGGCAGCGACCTCGCCTTCATGGCGCAGCAGCACCTCGATCCCAACAACGTCACGCTTGGCATCCTGAATCCACTGACCAGTGGCCAGGGCGCCACCAATCCGCTCCTGTCCGCCGCGATCACCCACGCCACCAACGAGTGGCAGAAAGCCGAGTGGACCTCGCGCGACAAGCGCCTCCGCGCCTCGGTCGTGATCCCCTATGAGGATGCGGCTGCCTCGGTCAGGGAGATTGAGCTGCGCGCGCCCGACACCGACTTCGGCCAGGTGCTCCTGCTCTCCCGCACCGCCGAACCCCTCGGCCAGCGTCGCTACTGGCCGATCTATGAGGCCGCGGCCGCCGCCAACCTCGCCGTCGGCATCCACGCCTTCGGCAATGGCGGCTGGCCCAATACCGCCGGCGGCTGGGGCAGCTACTACATCGAGGAAATGCTCGGCCACGCCCAGGCGCAGCAGGCGCTGCTGGTCAGCATGATCCTGGAGGGCGTGTTCGAAGCCATCCCGTCCCTGAAGGTCGTCCTCGTCGAAGGCGGCATGGCCTGGGCCGCGGCACTCGGCTGGCGGATGGACCGGCAATGGCGCAAGTTGAAGCAGGAAGTGCCGCACCTGAAGCGCGCGCCCTCGGAATACATCCGCACGAACGTCTGGTTCACCACCCAGCCGATCGAGGAACCCGAGCCACGTGCGCAGCTCGCCGAGGCGATCGACTGGATCGGCTGGGATCGGGTGCTGTTCGCAACCGACTACCCGCATTGGGATTTCGACGATCCTGCCCATGCGCTGCCGATCAGGATGACGGAGGCACAGAAACGGGCGGTATTTTTCGAGAATGCGCGAGGCGTCTATCGCTCGGCCTGATTGAACCCAGGCGTATCCGGGAGCCCTGCCTATCGCCTATGGCCGCCCCTTGACGCGGCCACCCACGCATCGCTGCCGCAGCATGGACGGCGGAGACGGCACATACGCCTACGCTGGCCCCCGCCTTAGGACCCG
>DASQVN010000856.1:0-3812 GCA_035640755.1 Rhodopila sp. | reverse complement strand
GCGGATCGAGGCGCTGCTGTGCCGCTGCGCGCCGCTGCCGCGGCATACGCGTCTGCGCGGGCCGGAGGGCGGGCTGGTGATGGTGCGGGGCCGGGCGGGCGGCGGCGGGGCCGGTGCGTCCGTGGCTCGCGTTTCATACCGGAGCGGCGGAGGTGTCTCCCGGCGATGCCGGCTTCGCCGTGGCGCTGTCGCTGCCGTGCTTGGATGATCTGCCGGCGGGCACGGATGAGGCACCGGAGGCCTCAGCGACGGTGATCCTGCAGGTTGCGGCGCTGGGCCGCGGCCAGGAGTTCGTGCTGGACGGCCCCGGGCTGCGTGTCCCGCAGAGCCTGTCAGTCGATGGGCTTCCGCGGGACTTCGCGGCGATCTGGCAGCGCAACCGCGCGCTGTTTCCGCGCGGCATCGACCTGATCCTGTGCGCGGGCGACCGGCTGGCCGCGCTGCCGCGCTCCGTCAGCGTCAGGGAGGGCTGAGCATGGCCTATGTTGCGGTCAAGGGCGGGGAGAAGGCGATCGACGCTGCGCATGCCTGGCTGGCCGAGCAACGGCGCGGCCCTGCCGACATCCCCAACCTGTCGGTCGCACAGATCGAGGCGCAGCTCGGCCGATCGGTGGACCGCGTAATGGCGGAGGGGTCGTTGTACGACCGGGAGCTCGCGGCGCTGGCGGTGAAGCAGGCGCAGGGGGACCTGATCGAGGCGGCCTTCCTGCTGCGCGCGTACCGCACCACCCTGCCCCGGTTCGCGCATTCGCGCCCGGTTGAGACCGCGGCGATGCACATCCACCGGCGCATCTCCGCCGTGTTCAAGGACCTTCCCGGCGGGCAGGTGCTGGGCCCCACCTACGACTACACGCACCGGCTGCTGGATTTCTCGCTGACCGAGGCGGCGGTACCTCGCGCGCCTGCCGCCAATGACGCGTTGGAGCCGATGCCGCGCGTGCCCGACATTCTTGGCCACGAGGGACTGATCGAGCCGGATGACGCATTGGAGCGGGAACTCGGCGACCTGACGCGGGAGCCGCTGACCTTCCCGGCCGGGCGCGACGTGCGCCTGCAGGCGCTGGCCCGCGGCGACGAGGGTTTTCTGCTGGGGCTTGGCTACTCCACGCAGCGCGGCTACGGCGGCACACACCCGTTCGCCGGGGAAATCCGCATGGGCGAAGTGTCGGTGAAAATCGAGCCGGCGGAGCTGGGTTTTGCCATCGACATCGGCGAACTGGTGCTTACCGAGTGCCAGATGGTGAACCAGTTCAAGGGCTCGAAGACCGTGCCGCCGCAGTTCACCCGCGGCTACGGGCTGGTGTTCGGCTTCAGTGAGCGCAAGGCGATGGCCATGGCGCTGGTCGATCGCGCCATGCGTGCGGCGGAGCTGGGCGAGGACGTGACGGCGCCGGCGCAGGATGTCGAGTTCGTGCTGTATCACTCGGACAACATCGAGGCGACCGGGTTCGTCGAGCACCTGAAATTGCCGCACTACGTCGATTTCCAAAGTGAGTTGCAGAATGTCCGCCGCATGCGGGCCGAGACAGCGGAAGCCGCCGAATGAAGGGCTACAACTTCGCCTACCTGGACGAGCAGACCAAACGGATGATCCGCCGCGCGCTGCTGAAGGCAGTGGCCGTGCCGGGCCACCAGGTGCCGTTCGGCTCGCGGGAGATGCCGTTGCCGTACGGCTGGGGCACCGGCGGCATCCAGGTGACGGCCTCGATCCTGGGCGCCGATGACGTGCTGAAGGTGATCGACCAGGGCGCGGATGATACGACCAACGCGGTCTCGATCCGGCGCTTCTTCGCCCGCACGGCCGGGGTGCGCACCACGACCGCGACGGCCGAGGCGACGGTGATCCAGACCCGCCACCGCATCCCGGAGAAGACGTTGCGGGAGGATCAGATCATCGTCTACCAGGTGCCGCAGCCCGAGCCGTTGTTCCGGCTGGAGCCGAGCCGAGTGGAGACGCGGCGGATGCATGCGCTGGCCGATTACGGGCTGATGCATGTGAAACTGTATGAGGACATCGCCCGCTACGGCCAGGTATCGATCAGCTATGACTATCCCGTTATGGTCAATGAACGTTACCTGATGTCGCCCAGCCCGATTCCGGCGTTCGACAACCCGAAGATGGACATGATGCCGGCGCTGCAGTTGTTCGGCGCCGGGCGGGAGAAGCGCATCTATGCGATCCCGCCGTGGACTCGCGTTCGGTCGCTCGATTTCGAGGATCATCCGTTCCGCCCGATCAACGCGCCCCAGCCGTGCGATCTGTGCGGCGCCACCGACAGCTACAAGGATGAGGTCGTGACCGATGACCACGGCGGGCGGCTGTTCGTCTGCTCCGACACCGATCACTGTGCGGAGCGGCGTGCGGCCATGGAGACCAGGGAGGCCGCGGAATGATCGAGGAGCCGACGCTGATCTCTGCCCGCGGGCTGGGCCTGAGCTTCGGAACCATTGCCGCGCTGCGGGAGGTTGATGTCGATCTCTGGGCCGGCGAGATGCTGGCGGTTGTCGGCGAGTCCGGGTCGGGCAAGACGACGCTGCTGAACGTGCTGTCCGGCCGGCTCGGCCCGGATCGGGGGGTGGTCTGGTACCGCGACCCGGCAGGCCATCTGCATGACGTGCATGCCATGCCGCCGCCGGCGCTGCGCACGCTGCACCGCTCCGACTGGGGGTTCGTGGACCAGGACCCGCGGCAGAACCTGCGCATGAACGTCAGCGCCGGCGGCAATGTGGGGGAACGGCTGATGGCGCAGGGCGCGCGCCACTACGGCAGTATCCGCGGCGCGGCGCTGGACTGGCTGCAGCAGGTGGAGATCGACCCTGGCCGCATCGACGACCTGCCGCGCACCTTCTCGGGCGGCATGCTGCAACGCCTGCAGATCGCGCGGACGCTGGTGACGCATCCCCGGCTTGTGTTCATGGATGAGCCGACGGGTGGGCTGGACGTTTCTGTACAGGCACGGCTTCTCGACCTGATCCGCTCGCTGGTGTCACGGCTGCAGATCGCGGTGGTGCTGGTGACGCATGACATTGCCGTTGCGCGCCTGCTGGCGCACCGCATTGCGGTGATGCAGTGCGGGCGGATTGTCGAGACGGGGTTGACCGATCAAGTACTGGATGACCCGCAGCATCCCTATACACAGCTTCTCGTCAGCTCGGTGCTGAATGCTTAGGTATGCTGTGAAGGGGAAGTCTTGTGGAAACTTGCTGGAGCGGTTATATATCGAGCGCCGGAGGACGCTGGTGACGCCCTCCGGGCCCGATGAGGGTCAGAACCGGATCTTGATGGTGATCTTGATCCTCTTCTTCCCCCATCGGATCGTGAAGATGACGTGTAAGGTCATTTCTCTCTCCGATGGCGGCGTTGCCCTGACAACAGGGCAACGCGCCCCATCTTCCCCAGGGGACGCCGCGACCACGCCGGCAGCGCTGATTTCAGCGGCTTGGCGGTGGTTTCGTTCTTCGGAACTCATCAGGCGGCGGAAGGAAATCATCTGCAAACGCGAAATCGGATGCAGCCGCCCATTAAACTTCAAAATGGTTAATATTTCGTTTACGAAGGCCGCCGCATGACCGTCCTGCTGCAAACCCGGGGCCTGACCAAGAGCTTCACCCTGCATCTGCGCGGCGGCATGCGGATACCCGTGCTGTCCGGCGTGGAGCTTTCGGTCGCAGCGGGTGAGTGCGTTGTGCTGTCAGGTCCCTCGGGGATCGGCAAGTCCACCTTGCTGCGCAGCCTATATGGCAATTATCGGGCCGATGCGGGCGCCATCCTGATCCGTCATCGCGGCCGGATGGTTGACATCGCGGCCGCC
>DASQVN010000855.1:0-6439 GCA_035640755.1 Rhodopila sp. | reverse complement strand
GTTGAAATCTGGCAGTTCCGCTGCCCGGAATGCGGCTTCGGTCACCGCGAACTCGGCCACCTGCTGCCCGACGAGGAGATCTACTGCGTGGTGTGCGAGGATGAGACCCGCCGGCATGTCAAGCTCCTGCGCTGGCTCACGGAGGAGGCGGCCGATCCGACCACGCGAGGTGCCGATCCGGCGGGCTGAGCAGCCAGGTGCGCCGCAACGCAGTGCGCCGGCCGCCCATGTGCGGGGCGGCTTCACGCATCGCTGCGTTCCACCCCGCACGCAGCGAGAATGGCCTGTACTAGACGGCTTCCTTGAGTTCCTTGGCCGGGCGGAACGCGATCTTCTTGGTGGCCTTGATCTCCATAGCCTCTCCGGTGGCCGGATTGCGCCCCATGCGGGCGGCTCTGCTGCGCACTTCCAGCGTGCCGAAGCCGCTCATGCGGATACGCGCGCCCTGCTTCAGGTGCGAGGTCAGCGCGGTGACGAGATCCGCCTGCAATGCCTGCGCTTGCTTCTTCGGCATGCCGTGGGTTTCGCCCAACTGCTCGAACACTGTTCGCAGGCTGATCACGGGGGGCGTGCCGGCCTTCTTGGCGGCGGCAGACGCGGATGGCTTGGCAGCGGCCTTCTTGGCCGGCGCTTTCATTGCGGAGGCGGGGCGGGTGGCCATGATGTACGTCTCGCTATCGAAGTGACAACTCGAAGCGAAATCATGTTGTCATCGTTGCTGCAAGTGTTTTTTCGCTGCCAGACGACCCAGGAACAAATCAAATTATGTGTACGCCCCGAAACTTGCAGCGGAGCCCCCACCTTGGCGGTTGAACACTGCACCGGATTTCACTCCGGGCGCGTCCCAACCCCCGGCAGTGCACGGCGTTCACCCAACTCGGACCGCTGTGGGCCGCAAGCGTTTGCCCGATTCGCCGGAGCGTGGTCGCTTGAGGCGGCATCGCCGGAACGCGTGAATCACGCGACCAGACAAGGTCCTCTACGGGTCGCGCCCGTGCTCGATGCGCAACTCGCCGATGCTCAGCCGCACCACCCGCAGCTCATCGACATGGGTCCGGCGCGTCCGGACGCGTCCGGGCGCGAGCTGTCCGACCGCCAGCCTGCCAATGGTCAGTGCACCGATGCCCAGCGCGCCGATGCCAAGCGCACCCAGCGCCAGCGCGCCGACGGCCGCAGCGCCTATCGCAAGGGCGCCTTCGCGCCGGATCGCCGGCAGCCGGCTGGCAACCGGTGCCACAGCGCGTCCAGGCCCGGCGAGCTTCTCGTTCCCACTGCTATTCATTCCGCTGCTCCCCTCTCCAACCGCCCCCGCGCGTGATCGCACGCTGCCATCATTCTGCCGCCAATGCGTCGCGGCGGCCAAGCCGGCGCAGGCAGCGGTCGATCCATTGCGCCGTCAGCTTCTCCTGCGTGCCGTTCTGGCCGAGACGCTCGTGCAGGGTGGGGAAATCGACACGGTCCAGCACCTGGTCCTGGTTGAAGCAGGAGAAGACGACGCTGCGCTCCCCCGTCGCCGGATCGACGTGCGGCTGCAGGCACTGGGCGCACACCTCCTTCATCATGCATTGCATGGGGGAGTTGATCGAGCCGATCGCTGTGTGCCCAGGCTTGAGGTATGGCGCCAGCACGCCGTGACGTGCGGCGCCTACCGCCTGCATCATCCGGTCGGAGCCGATGACGATCATGTGGTCGGCCTCGGACAGCGGCACGGCCTGCGCCCCAAGCGCGCCGGAGCCGTAGGCCAGCATGCCCTGCACGATATTGCCGACGAAGCTGCGGTCCTGCGGCCGATCGGGGTTCGGCGTGAAGCCCGGCGCCTCGTCGCAGCACCAGACAATGACATCGGCTGCACGCTCGATCTCGGCCACCTTGTAGCGGTCGCGCATGGCCTTGTAGCCGGCGAAGTAGACCACCCGCGATCCGGCCGCACGCGTCGCCGCGCCGATGGAAAACAGCACGGCATTGCCCAGCCCGCCCCCCACCAGCGCGACGGTGCCGCCCGGATGGATTTCGGTCGGCGTGCCGGTCGGGCCGGCCAGCACGACGGGCTCGCCAGGCTGCAGCAGGGCGCAGAGGTCGGAGCTGCCGCCCATCTCCAGCGCAATGATGCTGACCAGCCCGGCTTTTGGGTCGGTCCAGGCGCCGGTCATGGCGAGGCCTTCCATGTTCAGCCGCGTGCGGCCAAAGCCCGGGTCATCGTCATAGGCGGCTAGGACCTCGTAGTTCTGCAGCCGGTAGAACTGGCCGGGCCGGAAGGCGCGGGCGGCGGCGGGGGCGCGGACGACCACCTCGACAATGGTGGGCGTCAGGCGGTGCACGGCGTGCACCCTCGCCGCCAGGCTGTCGCGCGCCTGCTCGATCAGCTTCGCGCCGGAGATCGGCACCGCCGCCTGCGCCGCCAGCACGCGGGACACCACCGGGTAGCCGCGCTTTGCCCCGCCCATCGCCTTGACGACATTGCCGAAGAAGCTCGGGTGCAGGTCGCCGAAGAAGCTGATGAACCGCCCGTTCTCCGCGCGGTGCATCAGCACCTGCGTCTCCTCCGGCTTGGCGAGGCCGCGGATCGGCGTCACCTTCTCGCCATTCTCGTTCACCGCCTGGAAATAGCGGCTGTCGAGCTGGATCCGGCGGTCCTCCCGCGCCAGCACCGTGTTTGGCTGCGTGCCGGCGGCCACGAGGATGGCGCGCGCCGGCAGCACGGCCTCCGACCCGTCGGCACGTTTCACCTTCAGGCCGGCGGCGTGGCCGAATGCGTCGGTTTCAACCGCAACGGGCGTCAGGCCCTCAGCGAAGCGCACCGCCTCCTCCATCGCCTTCGCCACTTCCTCGTGGTTCAGCGTATAGGACGGGCTGTCGATCAGGCGGCGGCGATAGGCGATGGTGGCGCCGCCCCACTGGTCCAGAAGCTGCGCGATGCGGGGCGGCCGCCCCTCGGCCGCAGCTTTCTTACGTTCCGCCGCAATCGCCGCCGCATGCGCCAGGAACTCGTTCGTCGTCTCGGCTTCCTCCTTGGTCCAGCCCATGCGGACCGCCAGCTCGCCCTTCTCGGCCACCAGCACCCGGTAGCGCGCTGCGAATTTCTCCACCTGCCGCACATAGTAGGCGAGGCTCTCCGTCGCCGTATCGATCGCCGTCAGCCCGCCGCCGATCACCACCACCGGCAGCCGCAACTGCAGATTGGCGACCGAGGACATCTTCGCCGCCCCGGTCAACTGCAGTGCCATCAGGAAGTCCGAAGCCTGGCGGACGCCACGCGCCAGCCCGTTCGGGATGTCGAGCACCGTCGGCTTGCCGGCGCCCATGCACAGCGCGATGTGGTCGAAGCCCATGTCCCAGGCATCGTCGATCGACAGCGTGCCGCCGCCGCCGAAGCGCACGCCGCCGAAATGCGCGAACTGCCCGCGCCGCCGCTCCAGCAGCAGCCGGACCAGCTTCAGGTAGTTCTTGTTCCAGCGTACCGTGATGCCGTACTCGGCCACCCCGCCGAACCCCGCCATCACCCGGTCATCGAGGTTCTCATACAGCGTCTCGACATCACGCACCGGGGCAGCGGGGTCGAGCCCGAGCGGCTCGATCTTCAGACCGTCGATCGCGACCACCGTGTGGCCATCGTTCATCAGGTGGTGCGCCAGCGTGAATCCCGCCGGCCCGAGCCCGACGATCAGCACCTTGCGCCCAGAGTCCGGCCTCGGCAGCGGCCGGCGGACATCCAGCGGGTTCCAGCGCGTGAGCAGGCTGTAGATCTCGAACCCCCACGGCAGCCCCAGCACGTCCTTCAGGATCGAGGTCTCGGCCTGCGGGATATCAACCGGCTCCTGCTTCTGGTAGATGCACGCCTTCATGCAGTCGTTGCAGATGCGGTGCCCCGTCGCCGCCATCATCGGGTTGTCGATGGCGATCGTCGCGAACGCGCCTAGCACCGAGCCCTGGGCGCGCAGCGTGTGCATTTCGCTGATCTTCTCATCCAGCGGACAGCCGTTCAGGGTGACGCCGAACACCGATTTCTGGAACTGCCCGGTCTTCCGGTCCGTCAGCCCCTTGCTGCACGAATCCTTCCCCTGGGTGTGGCACCAGATGCAGTAGTTCACCTGGTCCAGCGCCTGCTGGGTGTTCATCCCTTGATCGGTCAGCGCAAATCCGTCGCGCTGCCGCCAGTCATGCTCGGGCAGCCGAAGCATGGTCACGCCGTCGCGTTCAATGGTCTCGACCGGCACCAGGTGCATCGGATCGATGCGCCGGGGCGTGTGGAACAGCGTGCCGCCGCGGTGCGCCTGCTGGCCCTCCGGCGTCAGCGTCGCCCAGGCGGCGTAGCGCAGCGCGTCGTCCAGCGCCGCCGGGTCCTTCTCCCAATCGTGGGTGGCGAACCGCTCTTCGGTCAGCGGTGCCGTCAACCGCGCCTCCAGCCTCGCCCGCAGCGCCGGCCCATCGAACCCCGCCGGGTCGGGATACTTCTTTACCGCCTGCCGCTGCACGAACAGCCGCTTGCAGCTATGCACCGGATCGAGCGCCAGTGTCTGCTGCGCCAGCGTCTTCGTCTCCGCCCCGATGCCGAACAGGTCCGCCAGGAACCCGTCCAGGTGAGGGCCGAGTGCTACCACCAGGTCGGATTCGTCGCGCCCGGCCAGCCTATCCGGCGCCGCCCGCGCGGCCAGCAGGCGTTCATGCAGCGACGGATCGGCGTCCCGCAAACCCGCCAGGAACCGGCGATCGAGGCTGATCAACCCGTCGCGGGAGGCAAGGTCTGCGAAGGTGAACCCGAAACCAAGGTGCGGAGCATCAGAGATAGTCACGACTTTCCTTCCCAGGCAACGCCGTGGCCTAGCGTGGCCGCCGGGCGTGGTGCCGCGGTTGTGAAAGCACAGCCGATGACATATGGCGCCGGCGCAGGCAATGCGTAAGAGTCCCAAGGCGCGGCCGGAATCTGGGAACCGGCATATACCATTTCATCCGCCCCACAACGGCGGCATTGCGCTGGTCAACGCACGGGGCAAATCGACGCATGGGGCAACCGGGGCGGCATCGTCGCGGGTCATGTCCGGCCGGAGCGCCCGCCCCTCATGCCGAGCTGGGGATCAGCGTCACCATCCGAGAAGGTGCGACGGGCACGGCATCGCCCCGACCTTGTTCATGGCCAGCCGCACCACCGGTGCCGCAACCTGGCACCTAATCCTCCCAGTCGATCCGCAGCCACTCCCGGATCATCGGGATTGGATCCGCATAGAGGTAAGTCATCATCGCAATGTCGTGGAACGATAACGTCCAGGGCTTATGGAGATCGGCGGCAACCGCCAGCGGCATCCGCACGCGTCGGCCGTCCGGTACGTCCGGGGGCATATCGGCCCCGCGCCGGATGCCGCGCTGGGTGAAATTGATGCCCGCGACCATCGAAAGGTTGATCTTGTAGAAGAACCTGGGATTGCATTCCAGGAAGTAGATGTCTCCGCCAGTCGTGCGCCGCATGTCGAAGTTATAGACCCCGTCCGAGCGGGCATAAGCCATGATGCGCCTGACCGCATCCTGAATTTCGTCTGAATGGAACGTCGAATAGATCTTGCGGGCGAGCTTGTGCGCGATGAAGCTGAGGATCTCGCCGCGCTCACAGTACACGCTCGCTCCGATATCCTCACCCGGGATGAAGTCCTGCAGCAGGACCGGCGCATAGTCGATGGCCCGGATCTGCCGGGCGACATCGCCGTCGGTCAACTTGATCACGCCGTGCCCGCCCTCGAGACTGAGCGGCTTTGCCATCGCAGGGAGCCTCTGTCGGTTAGCCTGGATTTCGGCAAGGACCGCATCCCGGTCCGGCAGCAGGCGGGTCGGCGGACAGCGAACCCCCAGGCGCTGGCAGATCCCGGTGAATTCCCATTTGTTGTTGAGCGTATCGAAGCACGACAGATCGGGCATCGGGAAGCAGCGGGCGGAAACCGCGTCACGCAGCCCGATCAGGGTGCGGGTCGAGGGGGCATCTCCCGCCAGCACGAGGTCGATGTGCAGCCTTCTTATGTGGTGATTGATTTCCTCTGCCGCTTCATCCCGCAACTGGCCGTCGAACTCGGTCTCCGCAAGAAAAAACTGCTGGCAGTAGCGTGAATACTTCAAGCCCTGGGCGCCGGAGTTGCCGAGGGCCCAGACGCGTGATCCCGCTGCATGGGCGCACCGCATCACGCGATAGGGCATGGTGAAGAGGTTGCAGACCATCAGCACCCTGGGCAGTTCACCGCCCTGTATGCGCGCGCGGCTGTGCCCGTCCCAGCCAGGCAGGACCGGGCGCCGCCCCTCGGTGGTTCGCCTCCACCGCCTATGAGCGCCGGAAAATGATGCTTCCATCACAGACCTCTGATGAGCCCGCCGGCGTCGGTTGGTTGCACATCACCGATTCGGCGCCGCACCCTTCGCCCCTGCGCCTTGCTGCGGCTCCTTGCCTGCGGGATGCCGAGAC
>DASQVN010000854.1:0-5967 GCA_035640755.1 Rhodopila sp. | reverse complement strand
ACGCAAGCGGGCGGGGAGCGGGCGGAGCAGGCGAAGGCTGACCAAGTGAAGGCTGAACAGGCACGGCTGGGGCAGGAAGCGGCGGCGCGGGCTGCGGCCGAGAAGGCGGCGTTCGAGAATGCCGCCGAACAGATCAAGCGGGCGGTCCAGTCGGACCCGGCGCTGGCCGACCTGGCGAAGCAGCTTGCCATCGACATGACCCCGGACGGGCTGCGCATCCAGATCCTCGATGAGCTGAAGCTGCCGATGTTCGCCACCGGGTCCGCCGTCCCGAATGAGCGCGCCAAGCTGCTGGTGCAGAAGGTGGTGCCGATCCTGAACAAGCTGAGCGAGCCGATCGCGATCGCGGGCTACACCGACGCGCAGCCGTTCCCCGGCCCGGACCGGACCAACTGGGAACTCTCGGCCGAACGGGCGAACGCCACGCGGCGCCTGCTGGTGGACGGCGGGCTGGCGGAGGCGCGGGTCCAGTCGGTGACCGGGCATGCGGACCACGACCTGCTGCTGCCGAACGATCCGTTCGCGCCGGCCAACCGCCGGGTCGCGATCCTGGTGCAGCGCCAGGCGTTTGCCGCCCCGGCCGCGAAGAACCCGTGAGACATTTGCCATGCTGACGATCGGCGGCCTCGTTTTCCTGTTGATCTGCGTGTTCGGCAGCTATCTCGCCTCGGGCGGGAGCATGGAGCCGTTGATCGAAGCCATCCCGTTCGAGCTGTGGACGATCGGCGGCGCGGCGCTGGCCACCTTCCTGATGTCGAACAGCATGCACAGCGTGAAGCACACGATGCGCGGCTTCGGCAAGGTCCTGAAGGGGGCGCAGTTCAAGAAAACGGATTATGTCGATCTGCTGAGCCTGTTGTTCGCGCTGGTACGGCTGGCGAGCTCGAAGGGTGCGATGGCGCTGGAGCCGCATATCGAGCGGCCCGAGGACAGCGCGATCTTCCAGAAGTTCCCGCGGATCCTGGCGAACCATCACGCCACCATCCTGATCTGCGACTATCTGCGGATGGTGGGGATGAACGCCGACGACCCGAACCAGATCGAGGACGTTATGGCGCGGGAGCTGAAGAAGACGCTGCACGAGGAGCTGCACTCCTCGCAATCACTGCAGACGATGGCGGACGGGTTGCCTGCGCTGGGGATCGTTGCGGCGGTGCTGGGTGTGATCAAGACGATGTCCCACATCGACCAGCCGCCGGCGGTGCTGGGCGCGATGATCGGCGGGGCGCTGACCGGCACGTTCCTGGGCGTTCTGCTCGCCTACGGCATGGTGGGACCGTGCGCGTCGCGGATGCGGGGGGTGGTTGAGGAGGAGTCGAAATACCTCGAGGTGATCCGCGCCGTGCTGGTGACGCATCTGCACGGCAATGCGCCGCAGGTGAGTGTCGAGACCGGGCGCAAGATGGTGCCGACCGAGCATATGCCGACATTCCAGGAGCTGGAGGAGGCGGTGCAGGGGGTGAAGATTTGACCCGCTGATCCGATCGGGCTGGCGAAACGGTCTTGCGCCCACCCGCATATGCAATATCGTGCAGGGTATGGTGCGATGTGGCGTGCTCCTGCTTGGCCTGGTCTTGCCGGCCGCGGCGCTTGGTCAGTCGCCGGTGGGGGCGCCTGTGGGAGTGCATACGAGCTACCGAACCTATGCCGCCGGCATCCCGGTCGCCGAGGTCGATGCGGGGCTGAACCTCGGCCCCTGGAGCTATCAGATGCAGCTTGCCTACCACACGACGGGGCTGGTGGGCTTCTTCTACAGCGGCCATCAGCAGGACACGGTGTCCGGCGCCTTCAACGGCGAGCAGGTGCGGCCGTCCCGCTACATGGGCGAGGGGTTCTGGCGCGGCCGCAACCGGGCGGTCGAGATCGACTACGCGCGGGGGCACCCGACGATCCGGCTGCTCGTGCCGTCCAATGACGAGGAGCGGGAGCCGGTGCCGGAGGATATGCGCAACGGCACGGTCGATAATCTGAGCGCGCTGGTGCAGTTGATCCACGTGGTTGTGGCCACCGGGCGCTGCGACACAGCGGTGCGCACCTTTGACGGACGGCGCCTGGTGGACATCCGCGCCCGCACCGTGGGCGAGGAGGAGCTGCCGCCAACCGACCGATCCAGCTTCTCCGGCAAGGCGCTGCGCTGCGACTTCGAGGGGCGGATGCTGGCCGGCTTCCTGCACGACGATGACCGCGGGCGGGACAGCCGGCCGATGCACGGCTCCGCCTGGCTGGCACGGGCCCTGCCCGGTTCGATCCCGATGCCGGTGCGGATGACGTTCGAGACGCGCTGGTTCGGCGATGCCACGATGTACCTGACCGATGTTGGGCCGGGCGGCGACCTGCGGGTGGCGAGCGGAAGGTAGGCGCCTAATCCCAGGCGCGGAACGCATCGGTGATGCGGCGGACGCGGGATGCGGCGTCGACCAGCAGCACGTCGAAGCGCACGCCGTGGCGGCCCCAGTCCGGATGGTCGGCCAGGATGATGTCGCAGGCGCGCAGCAGACGGGCCTGCTGCCGCGGGGCAAGCGAAGCGGCGGCCTCGGCCAGCGTGGGGCGGTGCTTGACCTCGATGATTGCCAGCAGCCCGTCCTTTTCGGCGATCACGTCGATCTCGCCGGCCTTGGTGCGCAGCCGGCGGGCGCGGATCGCCCAGCCGTCCGCGGTCAGGGCGGCACAGGCGGCCTCCTCGGCGGCAAGCCCGGCGGCGTAGGCGGTGGGGCACTGGCGCAGCATGCCCTAATTGTCGGTTGGGTTCGTGAAGATCCGGTAAACGGCGAGCATGTGATCGGTCGTCGCAAACCCACCGCGTCGGGGATGTCGGTGCTTGAGCGGCGCAGAATGGTTTGTTGTGTAATGGCTTGTCATGTCTGCCAGGTTGATCCCACGAACCGGTCCGCGTTGCATCCCCGCTTGGCGCTTTCCGGGAGAGAGCTGGCTCCGGGGCCGATGACGCTTCGCATCGGTGTGTGCAGCCTTCGATTTCGGCTCGCCCGCGGCGTTGGTGCGGGATGCGGGTTTTGTTTTGATTTATCACAGAGACACAGGGAGACAAGACACAGAGGACAACGCTCGACAACACCATGGCCTTCGAGGCCCAAATGCAACCCTTAGGGGCCGTCGGGGAATAATTGCTCCGATTGGGGCCTCTCCGTCCCAGAAAATGCGGGGCGAATCTCGCATCGAGCGCAGCACTTATTGGCGGACGGCCCCTTAGGCTGTTTTGGGTCCCGGTCGTCTCGGTTGCCCTGTTCTCTTGCCCTGTATCTCTGTGGTGAATCGGAACGATTGCCGTGCCGCGCTGCTGCATCTGGATACACGCTGGTCAGGCAAGCTGCGGGACCAAAGCCGAGCTTGCGGGAAGTTGGCCTGCACAGGTGCGCCGCGTCGACAATCCGCCCGGACCGGAGCCCGCCGCCCGTCGCCTGGGCACCATAGCGTCAACGCGGCGCTCCGGCTGAGATAACAGCCCCAAGAGGGGGTGTGATCCGCCCTGCCCGGCCCCATGTCGGACGGGTCATCCGACGGGACGCATGCAATGGCAAACTCCCCGGCAAACTCCCTTGACGCAAATCCTCCTGGGGCAAACCTCCTCGGCCAGGAAACCTCGCCGTATCTGCTGCAGCACAAGGACAACCCGGTGCACTGGCGCCCGTGGGGCAAGGCGGCGCTGGAGGAGGCGCAGCGGGCCAACAAGCCGCTGCTGATCTCGATCGGCTATGCCGCCTGCCACTGGTGCCACGTCATGGCGCATGAGTCGTTCGAGGACCCCGAGACGGCGGCGTTGATGAACCGCCTGTTCGTCAACATCAAGGTCGATCGGGAGGAACGGCCCGACATTGATCAGATCTATATGGCGGCGCTGCACGCCCTGGGCGATCAGGGCGGCTGGCCGCTGACCATGTTCGCAACCCCGGACGGCACGCCGTTCTGGGGCGGCACCTATTTCCCGCCGGAGCCGCGCTGGGGGCGGCCCTCGTTCCGCCAGGTGCTGCAAGGGGTTGCCGATGCCTACCACTCCGGCGCCGAGGCGGTGACGCACAACGTGGCGGCACTGCAGCGGCACCTGCAGGGGCAGGCGGCTGCCTCGGTCGGGGCGGTGCCGACGCCGGCGTTGTTGGATGCGGTGGCGCAGGCCTATCTACGCATGCAGGACGCCGAGAACGGCGGCCTGCGCGGCGCGCCGAAGTTTCCGAACGCGCCGATCTACCGCTTCCTGTGGCAGAACAGCTTCCGCAGCGTCACTCCAGCGGGGGGCAATGCAGCGGGGGGCAATGCAGCGGGCGGCAATGCAGCGGAGGGCGATTCAGCAGGGGGCGATCCGGCAGCTCGCGACGCACTGCACCTGATGCTGGAGCGGATGTCGCAGGGCGGCATCTACGACCATCTGGGCGGCGGCTACGCCCGCTACTCGACGGACGAGATCTGGCTGGTGCCGCATTTCGAGAAGATGCTGTACGACAACGCCCAGTTGCTGGAACTGCTGGCCCTGGCGCATGCACACCGGCGGAACCCGCTGTACGCGGAACGGGCGGCCGAGACGGTGGGCTGGCTGCTGCGCGAGATGCGCGCCCAGGAGGTGAACGGTGCCGCCGCGTTCGCCGCGTCTCAGGATGCCGACAGCGAGGGCGAGGAAGGCCGCTTCTACGTCTGGACCGAGGCCGAGATCGACTCCCTCCTCGGCACGGATGCCCCGTTGTTCAAGCACGCCTATGATGTGACCGCGGCCGGCAATTGGGAAGGCCGGACGATCCTGCGCCGCGTGACGCCGCGCGGCAGCGACGCCGAGGAGGCGATGCTCGCCCGTTGCCGCCAGGTGCTGTTCCAGGCGCGTGCGAAGCGGGTGCGGCCGGGATGGGACGACAAGGTGCTGGCCGACTGGAACGGGCTCGCTATTGCCGCGCTGGCGCGGGCGGCGCGGGTGTTCGGCCAGCCCGCATGGCTGGACCATGCGCGGCAGGCGTTCGATTTCGTCCTGACGCATATGCGGGCGCCGTCCAGCATCGTGGCGCATGCGTGGCGGCTGGGGCGGATCACCGCCCCCGGCCTGATCGAGGACCAGGCCGCGATGGCGCGCGCGGCGCTGGCGCTGCACGAGGCAACCGGCGTGTTCGGCGACCTGCAAGCCGCCATCGCGCTGGCCGAGGCGTCGCAGGCGCTGTTTGCCGACGGACATGGCGGGTTCTTCTCCACCGCGGCCGACGCGGCCGACGTGCCGCTGACCCGGCCGCGTTCGGCCGCCGACAACGCCACGCCCTCGGGCAATGGCCTCATGGCCGAGGTGTTCGCGCGCCTGTATCACCTGACCGGTGATGCGGCGTGGCGGGAGCGGGCCGAGGGCGTGCTGCGCGCTTTTGCGGGGCAGCCGGACCAGATGGTGGGCATGCCGACCCTGCTGGGAGCTGCCGACCTGCTGGAGGAAGCCGCGGCCGTGGTGATTGCCGGGGCACCGGCCGAAGCGCTTGCCTCGGCCGCACTATCCGCTGCTGATCCGGCGGTGGTGGTGTTGCGGGCGGTGGATCCGTCTGCCTTGCCGGCAAGCCATCCCGCGTTCGGGAAGACCGCCCCGGATGGGCAGGCCGTGGCCTATATCTGCCGCTGTGGCGTGTGCGGCCTGCCGGTGCGGGGTGCCGGCGCCTTGTCGGCCGCGTTGAACCGGCGCGGGGCCTGACGGGACCGCACCGGGTTTGTAAACGACTGCATCCGCGTGCATCGTTGGCGCGGATAGCAGGGTTTTTCGATATGCTGCTTCTGACCGGATTCCGCGTCCACCAGCTCGGCCCTGGACTGGCGGCGGCCGTGTGCGGGCGGTTGCTGGCGGACCTGGGGGCGCGTGTCAGCCGGGTTGGCGCGAAAACGGATGGCTGGCTGGCGTCCTGGCTCAATCATGGGCCGGAAACGGGCGTGGACGAGCTGGCCTCGGCCGATATGATCGTGTGCGAGGGCAGCCCGGCGGCGCTGCGCCGCGCAGGGCAC
>DASQVN010000853.1:0-4122 GCA_035640755.1 Rhodopila sp. | reverse complement strand
CGCCTTGAGGTCGCCATCCTGGGCCAGCTTGACGAGTTCACGCAGCTCCTTGGGATTGCCGACGTAGCTGCCCTGCACGGTCAGCGCGCGGATGGCCATGATGGGCAGAGCCAGCGTGAGCTCACCGCCGAACAGGCCGACCTGGATGAGCTTGCCACCTTTTGCCAGGGCGCCGAAGGCGAAGCGGGCGGTGGCGGTGCCGTTCACCAGGTCGATGACGGCGGGGACTGGGCCGCCGGCGGCGTCGACGATGCGCCTGGTCACCTCGGCGCCGTCGCCGCTGCCGTCAACCACCTTGGCGGCGCCGGCCTTCAGCGCGGCGTCGCGCTTTTCCGGGCTGATGTCCACCGTGATGATGTTCTGGTGCTTCATCGCCTTGAGCACGGCGATGGCGTTGAGGCCCAGGCCCCCTGCCCCGACCAGCACGACCGGGTCGGTGGGCTTCAGCGGCATCGCCTTCTTGATGGCCGAATAGACGGTGATGCCGGAACACGCGTAGGTCGCGGCGATGGCGGGGTCGAGCGAGCCGAGATCGACGAGGTGCCGTGGATGGGGCGCGACGACGTGGGTACCGTAGCCGCCATTCTGGTACACGCCGAGGCTGCGGGCCGCGACGGTACACATGTTGTCTTCCTCATTCAGGCACTTGTCGCACTTGCCGCAGCCGAGCCAGGGATAGACGATGCGGAGGTCGCCGGGCTTGACGCCCTTGGCATCCGGGCCGCACTTCACGACGCGGCCGATGATCTCGTGGCCCATGGCGAGCGGCAGGGTGACGCCACGGTCCTTCAGCGACATCTTCTGACCGCCGCCGATGTCGTAGTAGCCCTCCCAGATGTGAAGGTCGGAGTGGCAGACGCCGCAATGGGTGACTTCCAGCAGGACCTCGGTTCCGGTGGGTTCGGGGGTGGGAAGCTCGATTTCCTTCAGGGGCTGCCCGTTTTCGACTACGGCCCAGGCGCGCATTGTCCGTCTCCTCCTGTTTGGGGTTGGAGGGATGGATAGCGCGTGGCGCGGATTAGGCAAGATGTCAGGGCGGCTGGGTCGGTGCCATGCTCAGGCGATGATCTCAGCGATGGCACGCCGAAGCTTTACCAAGTCTGGTGGTGACAGAGCGCCGAGTTGGCGGAGAATGAGGCGTTGTTCGAAGGTGGCGAATACGGGCTTGATTGCGGAGGGCTTGAGCAGCCCTGAAGCCCGCCAATCATCGATCCAGACCTCACCGAAATTGGGCATGGCTCGCGTCTGGCTGGTGATCGCCATCACGATTACGTCGGGATGCGCAAGATTATAGGCTCGGTTGCTGACAACGACTGCGGGACGCTTCTTGATGGCGGAGTGGTCGGTGAATGGAAACGGCACCAGGACGACGCCGCCGAATTCATAGGGCATCGTAGGCGTCGTCGTCCGGGTTGTTCCAGACGGAAGCGAAGGCGGCTGCGCTTGCTGTGGCAGCGTCGCGGGCGAGGCGCCGTTGCTCCTCTCTCAGCCGGACGAAATCGACGAAATCCTCTACCTCCTGGAGCTGCTCGGGGGGGAGGTGCTGGATTTTTTCGATCAGGGCGTCGGCGCGCATGAGATGTTCTCTCCACCGGCGGTTGGAACGCCCTGATCTAGCACCGTTCATGCTGCCTCGGCCATGGTGGAACGTTCGCAGGCGACGGTGGTGCGGTGCATGTCCCGAACCTCGTCGGCGTTGAACGGGCGGGCGCGGTGCATGGTGGCGCGGTTGTCCCACATCACCAGGTCCCACTGCTTCCAGACATGGGCGTAGACGAACTGGCGCTGGGTGGCGTGTTCGATGAGGTCGCGCAGCAGGGCGCGGGCCTCGGGGATGGGCCAGCCAACAATGGCGCCGGCGTGGGAGGCGAGGAACAGCGACTTGCGGCCGGTCGATGGATGGCGCCGGACGAGGCGCTGCTGCACAGGTTTGAATCGCTCCAGGTCCTGCGAAGTAAAATCGGTGAAGCCGAGCATGGAGCGGGAGTAGATTTGGGAGTGTTCGCAGATCAGGTTTTCGCACTCGGCCTTTGTTTCGTCATCCAGTGCGTCGTAGGCGGCGCGCATGTCGGCAAATTCGGTGTTGCCCCCAGAGGATGGAATCAAGCGTGCGGAGAGGAGTGAATACTTGGCGGGCACGGGTTTGAAGCTGCTGTCGGAGTGCCAGAGCCGGTTGCCGAGGCTGAAAAGTCGGCGGCGGTGGTCGCGGGCGAGGACCTGGTTCTCGAGGTCGAGATTGGAGATGTCGTTGACATGGGGGGAGGCGATGCGGCGGGCCTGGCCCCAGTTGAGGTCGCCGCTGGCTTCCTCCAGTTCGCCGAAGTTGCGGGAGAAGGCGAGTTGGGATTCGTCGTCGAAGCGCTGGTCGTGGAAGACGAGAACGGCGTAGTGATCCATGCCCTTCTCGATCGCGGCGGCCTGCTCGGCCGTGAGGGGCTTGGTGATGTCGATGCCGGAGGCCTCACCAGCGAAGAAGGGGCGGGAGACGGGGTCGACGGGGCGGATGCTCAGGGTCATGGGTGGGTCCTTGGACGGAGATTTTGTTGGGGGGATGGTAGCGGCGGTTGGGGTGGGAGGCCAGAGGTTAAGGTGGGAGGGTGTACGTGGCGGCTCAGACCGGGGCTAGATGGCCGGGTCAAGCCCGGCCATGACGGGATCGTACCGGTCATATTGTTATGAATCGGTCACAACATTTCACTATGGGCTGGACCGTAGGGCGATGCGGGCGACCTTGGCTTCTCGGCGTTGCTGGAGTTGCTGGTCGGCGAAGACGCCGAGGAGGATGACGGTGCCCATCACAGCGAAGTTGAGGGAACTGGGAATGCCGAGGATGTTGACCAGGTTCTGCAGGACCTGCAGCAGGGCGGTGCCGAGGAGAATGCCGAGGATGGAGCCTTCGCCGCCGCGAAGGCTGCAGCCGCCAAGGACGGCGGCGGCGATGGCGTAGAGCTCGTAGAAATTGCCAAAGGTCGATGGGGAAACGGAGTTGGTGTAGAACACCAGGAAGATAGTGGAAATGCCGGCGAGCAGGCCGCTGAGGATATATGCGCCGGCAATGACAGCGTTCGTGTTGATGCCGGCGAAGCGGGCGGCTTCCGCATTCTTTCCGACGGCGAACAGGTAGCGACCGAAGACGGAGCGGTGCAGGACGATGCCAAGGACGATGGCGACGATGATCAGGAAGATGAAGCTGTGCGGCACGCCGAAGCTGTGGCCGGCGGCGAGTGAGCTCAGGGCGTCGGCGGTGCTGCCGTAGCCGAAGCCCATTGTCGAATCCTCAGTGTAGTAGCGGGCGGCGCCGCGGTAAATCAGCAGGCCGCAGAGGGTGACGATGAAGGGCTGCATCCTCGCCCTGGTGATCAGCAGGCCCTGGATGGCGCCGAGGACGACGCCGCCGGTGAGGGTGGCGGCGAGGGCGAGCGGCCAGACGACCTCGCGGTTGGCGACAAGATCAATGAAGACCACGCCGAGGAAGGCGAACATCGAACCGACGGAAAGGTCGATGCCGCCGGTGATGATGGTGAGGCCCTCACCGATCGAGAACACGCCGAACAGGCCGATCAGATTCGCCATGTCCAGCAGGTTGACGGCGGAGAGGAACAGTGGGTTGAGGATGGCGGTGATGCCGCCGATGACCAGCAGCAGAATCAGCAGGCCCAGTTCTTTCTTCGGCAGCATCAATGGACCCTTGTCAGGTGTTCGCCGATGGCGAGACGGAGCACGTTGTGTTCGCTGAAGTCGGCACGTTCGAGGATGCCGCTGACGGCGCCTTCGTGCATGACGGCGATGCGGTCGGAGACGCCAATGACTTCCTCCATGTCGGAGGAGATCATCAGGATGGCGACGCCGTTGTCGGCGAGGGCGCGCATCAGGCGGTAGATCTCATTCTTGGCGCCGACGTCGATGCCGCGGGTGGGTTCGTCGAAGATGATCAGCCTGGGACGCATGGCGAGCCATTTGCCGAGGACGACCTTCTGCTGGTTGCCGCCGGAGAGCGTCACCACTGGTGTATGGTCGCCTGGGGCCTTGATGGAAAGCTGCTCGCGCTGGGCCCGGGAGGCGGCGGCTTCCGAACGGCGATTGAGCAGCAGCATGCGAGCGTGGGCGCGGAGGTCAGGCAGC
>DASQVN010000852.1:0-5666 GCA_035640755.1 Rhodopila sp. | reverse complement strand
CCGGGGGTGCGCAGATGGCCGGGTCGAGCCCGGCCATGACGGATACGTAATACCCGCCGCACCAGCACTTTCATCAACCCCGGCGTTTTCATCAACCCCGGCGTCTTCATCAACCAAGGTGCTTGTCGAAGAACTCCAGCGTGCGTTTCTGGGCCAGTTCGTAGTCGGGCTTGCTGAAACTGGCGCGTTCGTCGCAGCCGAAGCCGTGCTGGGCGCCGAGGTAGACGTAGATCTCGGCCTTCGGCTGGGCGGCGCGGACGGCATCGACGTCGGACATCGGGATCGAGGCGTCCTTTTCGCCGAAATGCATCTGCACGGGACAGTTCGGCCGTTCATCCTTGGTGCCGGGAATGCCGCCGCCGTACCAGCAGGATGACGCGGCGAATTGCGTCGTGCGGGTGGCGCCCCACCAGGCGACGGTGCCGCCGAAGCAGTAGCCGACAATGCCGAGCCGCTTGCCGGAGAGGCGGTTGGCCGCGGCCTCGATGTCCTTCATCACATCGGCGTCGTTCAGTTTCATGCGGTAGGCGCGGCCCTTGTCGATATCGGCCTGGGTGTAACCGAGTTCTATGCCCTTCTCGACGCGGTCGAACAGCGCGGGGGCGATGACCGCGTAACCGAGGGCGGCGAAGCGGTCGGCCATGTCACGGATGTGGTGGTTGACGCCGAAAATCTCCTGCACCACGACCACGCCGCGCTTCGCGTCAGCCGGGCCGGCCGTGTAGGCCGAGAAGCTGAATCCGTCGGCGGACTTGATCTGAATTGTCGGGCCCATCCAATTCCTCCCTGATCCAAATGGTGCGGCCCGAGCATGGCGAAAACCGTCCCTCCGTCAACCGTCGAGGCGTGTGGAACAGTTTGGTTACAGGGAGACAACAGGATGTGAGGGTGGGTTTGACGTCGGCTGCCGCAGCTAAGATGCTTGACACGCTGTCGTCACCAAACCCGGCGTCAGCGCAGCAGAGAGGAAGCAACCAATGGTTGGTCGATCACTTGTTCTGGCAGGCATGATGGTGTTTGCCGCTGGCGCGGCCTCGGCCGCGACGGCGCGCTATCACGCGACCTTGTCGCCGACCTCCGAGGTGCCGCCGTCGAATAGTACCGGCAAGGGCGAGGCGAACGCGACGCTGGACACCGCGACCCATGAGCTGACCTACGACGTAACGTTCAGCGGGTTCACCAGCGACGTGACTGCGGCGCACATCCACGGGCCGGCGGCCGAAGGGAAGAATGCCGGCGTTGAGGTGCCGCTCGGCAACGCGCCGAAGAGCCCGATCCACGGTTCGGCCAAGCTGACGCCGGAACAGGAGCGGCAGCTTGAGAGCGGCGAGATGTACGTGAACGTGCATACGAAGAATCACCCGAGCGGGGCCATCCGGGGCCAGTTGGCGGCGGTGAAGTAGTCCCGCGCGTTTGAGTCCGGCCGTCTCCCCCTGTAGGCTGCCACGCCAAGCACGGAGGCCACGTACAGGGGCCAAGCACAGGGGGAGGACGATCATGGAATTCGGTATCGGCATTCCGTCCGCTGGCGATAGCTGGAAGGTGGCGCAGCGGGCCGAGGAAGCCGGCTTCACGCACGCCTGGTTCTACGACACGCAGATGCTGGTGGGCGACCCGTTCGTCGCCATGGGCGCGGCGGCGCGGCAGACGCACCGCATCCGCCTGGGCACCGGCGTGCTGGTGCCGAGCAACCGGCACCCGGCAGTGACGGCGTCGGCATTCGCAACGTTGAACGCAATGGCGCCGGGGCGCATTGATTTCGGTGTGGGCACGGGATTTTCAGCTCGGCGGGCGATGGGGCTGGGGGCTATCAAGCTCTCCGAGATGGAGGAGTATATACGTGTCGTCTATGCACTGCTGCGCGGCGAGACGACCGAGGCCGAGGTCGATCATGGCGTGCGGAAGAAGATCCGATTCCTGAACCCCGAGCTTGGGCTGATCAACGTCAAGGATCCGGTGCGGCTGCATATCTCCGCGCTCGGACCGAAGGGGCGGCAGATGACGGCGCGGCATGGGGCGGCGTGGAAGACGGTGATGTCGGGTGTCGAGGACGGGTTGGCGGCGCTGAACGGGATGAGGAAGACCTGGGTCGAGAGCGGGCGGCCGGCGGGCGAACTGTATTCCTCGGCCTGGGTGTGGGGCTGCCTGCTGCGTGACGGCGAGACGCTGGACAGCCCGCGCGTGCGCTCTCAGGCGGGGCCGCGCGCGGCGGTGCTGCTGCACCGGATGGCGGATTTGGACATGGAGGGGTGGATCAACACCTCACCGGTGCCGGACAGCGTGAAGGACGTGATCCAGGGCTATGTGGAGGCGGCGCGGCGGTTCGAGCCCGCGGACGCGCGATATCTGATGAACCATACCGGACACTGCATTGCGGTGAAGCCGGCGGAGGAACGGTTCATCACGGCGGAGCTGATCCGGCACACGACGTTTACGGGGACGGAACAGGATATCACACAGCGGATCGAGGCGATGCGGGATGGGGGATTGTCGCAACTGGTGATCCCGGTGGTACCGGGGCATGAGGATGCGGTGGAGGAGTGGGGGCGGGTGATACGGGCTTTCCGGTGATGGTGGGGGCGCCTGCGATTGTAGTGACGGGTGTATTTTCAACACGGAGGGCGCTGAGAACTCTCGGAGAGCCGCGGAGGGGTTATCGAGGTGTGCCGGCGTTGAGGCGGTCCATGGCGCCGGCGATCAGTTCGATCTGGCGTGCGATGCGGGCCAGCGTGTCCATGCCGGCGGCGCCGGCGGGGCGTGGCGGCAGGGCCGTGTGACCGGCGGCCACTGCGCGCAGGGCATCGACCATCCAGTCCTTCCATTCGCGCACGCTGGACTCCGGCATCACCCGGAAGGCTGCAGGGTCGTGCTGGAGCGTGGCGAGGCGGCCGGCACTGCGGCGTAGGGCGGCGTCGATGGCCATGGCGGCTTCCAGCGCTTCCTTGCCCTGCTCGCCGGGGGTGAGCAGGACGCGGGCGATCAGTGCCTCCAGCGTATTGCTGGCGACGCCGGCGTTGCGGCGGGCGACCTCCAGCGCGGTGGTGGTGTCGGGCTGGCCGAGGAGGGCGTTGAAGGCGGCCTCGGCGTAGGCGGCGTGGGCGGTGAGGGCGTCGCGTACGGCGGGGGCGACCAGTTCGGGCTCCTTCGGCGGCCAGAGCAGGAAGTTGGCGGCGACTGCGATGAGGCCGCCGATGGTGGTCAGCGCGGCGCGGGCGGCGGCGATGGTCCATTCGTGCATCTCGGGCGTGCCGGTTTCCACCAGCAGCACGACCATCGGGGTCAGGCCCATCATGAACAGGCCGAAATTGACCGAGCGGATGGCGAAGCCAAGGATCGAGAGGACGAACATGCCGGCCGCCATCGATACGGGGGTGGTACAGACCAGGCCGGTAGCGGCGGCGACCACGCCGCCCAGGGCAGTGCCGACGATCCGCTCCACTGCGCGTGTGTAGGTCAATGAGAAGTAGGGCTGCATCGTCGCGACGATGGTGATGGTCAGCCAGTGATCGTACGGCGTGAACCAGGCCATGGTCAGCGCGAGCGCGGGCGCCGCGGCGGTGGCGGCGCGGAGCGCATGGCGGAGCGCCGGGGACTGCCAGCTCAGGTTCGCGCGCAGCGGGCGCAGGATGCGCTCTGCCAGCGGCAAACGGCGGCCGACAGGATCGACGCCCGGCTCGATATTGGCGGGGACCGACAGGGTGTGGGCGATGCGCAGGCGTTCGATGATCCGGTGCAGGACGGCGCGCAATGGCGAGGCGGGGGCGAAACCTTCCGCACCGAGCGTGAGGCGGTCGAGGGCGCGGTCGATGCGGCGGTGCGCCTCGGGATGGTCGGTTATCACGACGCGGCCGAGCAGCAGGAGGATCGGACGCATGCGGCGCAGGATGTGTTCGGCTGCGGTGCGTTCAGCGGCGGTGCCGTGCTCCAGGAGATCGCTGAGGGCGATGAGGGCGCCGAACAACTGGTCGGCGGTTTCGAGGCGGATGACGGATTGCGCGGCGCGGGCGCTGGAGGCGCCGCGAGCCTTCAGCGTGTCGAGCACGGCGCTGCGCGCGGCCTCGATGGCGTCGCGGCACCTGCGGCGGTGGATGCGGGCGTGCAGCTCCCAGTCGGCGTCGGAAATGCGGGCTTGGCGGACCAGACTGTGCAGGTCGCGCACCAGTTCCGACAACTCATGGTAGGCATTACCGAGCGCGCGCCGGGCCGGCAGGAAGGGGTAGACGCGCCAGAGCACCAGGGTCAGCAGCGTCGCCCAGAGGCCGCCGGCAAGGAAGGCGCCGGCCTGCAGGGCACCGGCGGCGAGGCTGGGTTCGGCGCGGTCGAGCGACAGGATGATGACCGTGCTGAGCACGCCGCCGAGCTGCTGCGGGGCCTGGCCGTAGATGCGCAGGAAGGTGGCGCAGAAGATGCCGAGGATGCCGGCGGGCAGGGCGGCGATGGGGCCCGCGCCGCGCACCAGGCCGAATGCCAGGATGCTGGCGGCGGCGGTCAGGGCGAAGCCGATCAGCACGGGCACGCGCCGGCGGATCGGGCCGCCGCTGTCGCAGATGCAGGTCAGCAGGGCGCCGAGTGCGGCCTCGCGGAGCAGGGGGTTATGGAGGTATTCGCTGGCGGCGATGATCAGCGCGACGGACAGGCCGGCGCGTATGCCCTCGGAGAGGCTGACGGCGCGCGGGTTAATATTGATCGGCAGGCGGGAGAGGTCGGGCGCGCGGGCGAGGGAGGGCATGAGTCTCCGGGGTGTGGCGGGATATTACCGCTTGCCCTGGAAGAAGGCTTGCAGCAACAGGGCACAGTCGGATTCGCGTAGGCCGCCGATGATTTCGGGGCGATGGTGGCAGGCGGGGGAGTCGAAGATGCGCGGGCCATGGTCGACTCCCCCGCCCTTAGGGTCATAGGCGCCGAAGAACAGGCGGCGGATGCGGAACAGGCTGATGGCGTGGGCGCACATCGGGCAGGGCTCAAGGGTGACATACAGGTCGCAGTCGGGCAGGCGGGGCTCGCCAGACGTGGCCGCGGCCTGGCGCAGGGCGAGGAGTTCGGCGTGGGCGGTGGGGTCGTGGGCGGCTTCGACCAGGTTGTGGGCCCGGGCGAGGATGATGCCGTCAGGGCCGACCACGACGGCGCCGACGGGGACCTCGTTCGCGGCGGCGGCGAGGTGGGCCTCATGCAGGGCGGCTTGCATCGGGTCCTGAGGCACCGGGTCGTCTGGCCTCGGGTTTGCGGGCATGGCGGTGTTCCGTGTTGCCTGTGGGGCGTGGGGGCTGTATAGCGTGGCGGCGCTGCCGGCGTAGCTCAGGGGTAGAGCAACTGATTCGTAATCAGTAGGCCGTAGGTTCAATTCCTACCGCCGGCACCATTGAAAATCAATCGGTTACCTAGCGTTTTGCTCCGTATACTTGATACCGACTTTACTCTCGGGCTTCAATGGGGCTTCAGTGGTGCGCGGACAGAACCGAACACAGCGAGACGATTCCGGTATAGTGCCGCGACATTTTGGGACTTTGTCCCTTTAGATTACGGTCTGTTGAGGATCAGCGTGGATGGATGATGGCGGCGCCGAGGTGGATCATGGCGCTGAAGCTTGTATCGGTTTTGTCGCTGCGCATGGCAATGCGCGTTGCCCGTCAAGCCAGCGCTTGTGTCGGCCACGCCAGCTTGCCGTG
>DASQVN010000851.1:0-4078 GCA_035640755.1 Rhodopila sp. | reverse complement strand
TGAGGGCTCCGGCGTTCAAGCCGGGGCCGCTCTGGGCAGCATCTTCGGGGCGAAGCGAACCAGCTTCTTCAGGTTCTGGACCGTGGCGGCCAGCAGGAACTCGTCTGAAGCCCCACTCGGCCCGCGCAGCCTGAGCCGTCGCAGGCCCAAGTGGGTCTTCATGTGAGCGAACAGCATCTCCACTTTCTTCCGTTCTCGTGCCGACTGCTGGAACGCCTCGGTGCCCATGAGTGCCCGCACCTGCTCGCGTTCAGCCTCAAAGAAGTGTCGGGTGATGAGGCGCCGAGGGCCCGTGGTGCAGCTCGGCTTCAACGCGCAAGCGCGACAGTCCTTGGTGCTGGCCCAATACGGGATGCTGCCGTCGTCACGCATAAAGCCCGAGCTCTTCAGCAGTTTGCCGCCGGGGCAGACCAGCACGTTCCGCTCGGCGTCGAACGCAAAGTCTGAGCGAACAAAGGTGTTCTTGGTTTGGTGCTCGCGATCAAGGATGGGGATGTGTGGGGTGATCTCCCGCCGCATGAGCCATCCGATCATCAGGCCCGAGCCATAGGCCGCGTCGGCGGTGATCCGCTGCGGCTTCAGCCCGAAGCATGTCTCGGTCCTGGCCAGCATGGTCTTGGTGATGGCAACTTCCGCGCTCCAGCGCGCCGCCGTGGCCTGGACGTCGACGATGATCGCTGCCGCCTGCAAGTCGATCAGGTAATTGCAGCCGTAGGCGAAGGTGACCTTCATCTGGCCTTTGTTGGTCCAGGTCGCGGCGGGATCGGTCAGCGAGGTGTACTTTGGCTCGGCCGGTGGGTTGCCCGGGGGCGTGCCATCGTCCGCCGACGGCTTGGTTTCGGCCGCCGCAGCGGCATCGAGGGCGTCGAGATACTCGCGCACGGGCCGGGTGACCTCTTCGTCTTCCGGCCAAGCTGCCG
This sequence comes from Rhodopila sp., assembly GCA_035640755.1. Taxonomy (GTDB): domain Bacteria; phylum Pseudomonadota; class Alphaproteobacteria; order Acetobacterales; family Acetobacteraceae; genus Rhodopila. The sequence continues at coordinate 3,158 of DASQVN010000851.1, read as the reverse complement.
GTCTGCCATCGACCTTGCGGTGATTGCTGGCATCCGCCTCGATGACGCTCGCGTCGATGGCGAAGCCCTCGCCCCCAACCAGGCCGGCTTGGATGCATTGCCGGACCACGTGTTCGAACAAGCGCCGGAACAGGTCGCTGTCACGAAAGCGGCCGTGACGGTTCTTGGAGAAGGTGGAATGGTCGGGGACGGCGCCCTCAAGCCCGAGCCGGCAGAACCAGCGATAGGCGAGATTGAGATGCACCTCGTCGCAGAGCCGGCGCTCCGATCGGATCGCGAAGGCGTAGCCGACCAGCAACATGCGGATCATCAGCTCGGGGTCGATCGAGGGTCGACCGGTTGCGGCGTAGTAGGGCGCCAGAGAGCGGCGGATCTCGCTCAGATCCAGCACCGCGTCGATCTGGCGAAGAACGTGATCGGCGGGAACGTGGCGCTCGAGGTTGAAGCGGTAGAACAGGCGCCCCGGTTCGTCCTGCCGTCCCATCATCCGCGTCGTCTCCGCCGTCGTTTGACGACGACGGAATCAGCAAACGAACCGTTTCGCAACGACGTTTTTCAACACCATTCAGGACATACGGTACAGGATGGGCGCCCCTGGAAGTTCTGGGCTTTTTTGGTGCGTAAGTCCGTCTCATAATGGTCGGCATGATCTACGGCTGCGCATGTGTCTCGACGGATGGCCAGAGCGTGGCGGCTCAGGTCCAGCAGCTCACAGCCGCCGGCTTCGGGATGTCGAGGCGCCACAGCGTTTCTCCCGTCCCGCAAACGTAGCCTTTGATCATGGACGGTTCGGCTTTTTGAGACGTACTCTGTGGACGACTTCCGGTCGAGTCATCGGAGAACCCCATCTCCGTCCAGAGAACGGCCGGTTGGGGGAAGGGTATGAGCGGCATTGTTGGCTACGCACGGGTCTCGACCGGCGACCAAGACGTCGCCGGTCAGACCCTGCGGCTGACCCAGGCCGGCGCGATTAAGGTGTTCACTGACGTGCGCTCGGGCCGCTCCATGGAACGCCCCGGCTTATCTGCGCTGCTGGACTACGCCGGCACAGGCGACACCCTCGCGGTCGTGCGGCTGGATCGGCTTGGACGCTCGCTCGCCGAACTCCTCGCAACGGTCGCCATGCTGAAGGAGCGCGGAATCGCGCTACTCAGCCTGGAGGAGAAGCTTGATACCGGTTCGGCCGCGGGCGAGCTGGTCTTCCACGTGTTCGGCGCGATCGCCCATTTCGAGCGCCGGCTTATCGCCGAGCGCACCAAGGACGGGATCGCGGCAGCTCGCGCCCGTGGCAAGCGCCCCGGCCGCCAGCCGCTCGACCAGGAGAAGGCCGCCGCTGCGCTGAAGCTGGTGCGGGCAGGCCTGCCGCCGACCGCAGCCGCCAAGCAGCTCGGCTTGGGGCGGTCGACCGTGTACAGAGAAGTCCGTAGGGCTGCCGCCTCGGACGCCGTGCCCCTGTCCTCGATGCCGGTCTCCGCGGCCGCGCGCATCCCGACGCGGGGCAAGAAATGAGCCCGCCCGCGCCTTTGACGCCGGTCACGATCATTACCGGCTTCCTCGGCAGCGGTAAGACGACGCTGATCGCACGTCTGCTTCGGGATCCGGACCTGTCCGACACGGCCGTGATCGTCAACGAATTCGGCGAGGTCGGGCTCGACCACGCGCTCGTTGAGGCGGTCCAGAGTGAGGTGGTCCTCCTGCCGCAGGGCTGCCTGTGCTGTACCCTCAACGGGAGCTTGGCCGCCACGCTGGAGGGCCTCGACATGCGCCGCCTCGCCGGGGCGGTGCCGCCCTTTCGTCGCGTGGTCGTCGAGACGACCGGGCTGGCCGACCCGGTGCCGGTGCTGCAGACGCTGCTCGACCGCGCCATGCTCCTGCGCGGCTATGTTCCGGCGCGCGTGCTCACGACCATCGACGCCGTTACCGGTGGCGCCACCCTGGAGCGCCACGCGGAGGCGAGGCGCCAGATCGCCATCGCGGACCGGCTGCTGCTGACCAAGACCGACCTCGCCGGGGACGCTTCGGACCTCGTGGGCCAGGTCAGGGCCCTGAATATGCGAGCGCCACTGCTGAACGTGCTTCACGGCGACATTTCCCCGCACGCGCTGCTGGGCGACGCCGGAGGCGAGTTGCCCCGCGTGCCTCACGGCCGCTTCACGGCGGAGCACGCTCATACGCGGCGCCTTGCTACGACTGTCGTGCGTCCTTCCGGACCCCTCCCGTTTGAGCTTCTTGCGGATTGGCTGGGCGGCCTGGTCGCGGAGCATGGGGATCGGCTGCTCCGTGTGAAGGGGGTCGTAGCCGTCGAGGGCCACTCCCGGCCGGTCGCGGTACACGGGGTGCAGCACATCTTCCACCCGCCACGGTTTCTGGAGGCTTGGCCGGACCGGCTGGTCGAACCGGCCCTCGTCTTCATCCTGGACGGTCTGGAGCCGTCCGTCATCCACCAGAGCGCGGCGTCTGCCGGACTGATCAGCAAAGGAGGAGAGCAATGAGGCAACAGGACGATGATGGGGCCGACCCGAAGCGGCGCGCGCTGCTGGGGGCGGCTTTGCTCGGATGGTCCTTCCCGGAAGTCATATCGTCCGCGCACGCAGCACCGGCCGCCGCGTCGCCCGAGGGCGCGATCGTGGTCACCCTTCTCGGCACCGGCAGCCCGATCCTTGATCCCAACCGCTTCGGCCCGTCGACGCTGGTCGAGGCGGGCGGGCTGCGGCTCCTGTTCGACGCCGGGCGCGGTTGCACCATCCGGCTTAGTCAGGTCCGCGTGCCGCTGGGCCGCATCGATGCTGTGTTCCTGACCCACTACCACTCCGACCACGTCAACGGCTTGCCCGACCTTTGGATGACCAGCTACTTGCACGGGCCGACCATGGCTCGAACGGCGCCGTTGCAGCTTCACGGCCCGACGGGGGTTGCCAGGTTGGCGGACACCATGCACGCCGCCTTCGCCGATGACATCCGCATCCGCATGGCCGACGAGCACGTGGCGGAACAGGCGAGCGCCATCCAGGCGCATGTGTTTCCCGAGGAGGGCGGCATGGTTTTCGAGGCGGCGGGCGTGACCGTCACCGCCTTCGCCGTGAATCATGGCCCCTTGATCAAGCCCGCAGTGGGCTACCGCGTCGATCACGCTGGGCGCTCGGTGCTGATCTCGGGCG
>DASQVN010000850.1:0-4632 GCA_035640755.1 Rhodopila sp. | reverse complement strand
CCCAACAACTGGCGCTGCCAGAGCGTGTAATCGGCGTATTGCACTTGCAGCGGCGTCCAGCCCGGCGCCGATCCGGACCGGCGCGCGCCATAGGCAGCGGCAAGATCACGCGCGAGTGCGGGGAGGGACCCACCATCGGCTGCGATGTGATGCAGCACCAGCAAGAGGACGTGCTCCTCGGGTGCGAGCCCGAACAGGCATGCCCGCAGCGGAATCTCGTGCGCCAGGTCGAAGCCCTGGCGCGCCGCCGCATCGAGTGCCGGCTGCAGCGCCGCTTCGGCGAGCTCCGTCACATTGAGGCGCGGGAATGCGTCGGCCGGGGGCAGAATGCGCTGGCACGGAACACCGGACGTTTCCTGGATCAGCGTGCGCAGGATTTCGTGGCGTTCGACCACGTCGGCAAGCGCAGCCTGCAGGGCCGCGCGGTCGAGCGTGCCTGCAAGCCGCAGCGCGATGGGAATGTTGTAGGTCGGGCTGGCGCCTTCGAGCTGATGCAGGAACCACAGGCGGTGCTGCGCATAGGAGAGCGGCAGCACGTCGGGGCGGGCGTATGGCTGCAGCCTTGTCTGTGCAGTTTGGGCATTGCGCACGAGTTCGGCCGCACCCGCCACGGTGAACACGTCGAAGAAGCTACCGAGCGCCAGATCGATGTTGAAGGTGGCGCGGACCTTCGAGGCCAGGCGGACGAACAGCAGCGAATCGCCGCCCATTTCCATGAAGTTGCTGTCGATATCGATCGACGGAATGCCCAGCGTCTCGGCAAATAGGCTGCACAGAACCTCTTCGGTGGGATTGCGCGGTGCGCGTCCCGCGGTGCGGGATGCGGCGACGGCGTCCGGCGCTGGGAGCGCCTTGTGATCGACCTTGCCATTCGGCGTCAGCGGCAGCGAGTCCAGCGTCACAAAGGCGGACGGAAGCATGTATTCCGGCAGCGTGCCGGCCAGGTGCTGACGCAGCAGCGAGGCATCCAGTTGCTGACCCGGCGCTTGCTGTCCGGCCGAGGCTGACAGGTAAGCGACCAGCCGCTTGTCGCCGGGCCGGTCCTCGCGCGCGACAACGGCAACCTGAGCGACCGCGGGATAGGCGGCGAGCGCGGCCTCGATCTCGCCGAGTTCGATGCGGAAGCCGCGAATCTTCACCTGACGGTCGCTGCGACCGAGGAAGTCGAGACTGCCGTCCTCCCGCCAACACGCCAGGTCGCCGGTGCGGTACATGCGGCTGCCGGGCGGACCGAAGGGATTGGCGACAAAGCGTTCCGCGGTGACACCGGGCCGGCTGAGGTAGCCGCGGGCCAGTCCCGTTCCGGCGATGTAGAGGTCGCCCGGCACGCCTGTCGGCACGGGCTGCAGACCTCCGTCCAGCACATAGACCTGTGTGTTGCGGATCGGCCGACCGATCGACGGAGCTTCAATATCCGCATCGCTGAGTTCGGCGACGGTGGACCAGACGGTGGTTTCGGTCGGACCGTAGAGATTCGTCAGGTCATAGCCCACGTTCTTCAATTCGCGTGCCATGTGGCCGGTCAGCGCCTCGCCACCGACCAGGATGCGTAGCCCGCGTAGCGCGTCGGGATCATGGCTCAGCAGCATCTGCCACAATGTCGGCGTCGCCTGCATCATGGTGGCGCCGCTTGCGACGATCAGCCGCACGAGCGACGGCGGATGCCGCGCCACCTGCTGCGATGCAAGAATGACACGGGCACCGCTGACCAGCGGAAGGTAGAGTTCGAGACCGGCGATGTCGAAGCCGATGGTGGTGACGGCCAGCAGCCGATCGGCTGGGCCGAGCTTGAAGCGCGCTTGCATAGCAGCGATGAAGTTGCTTAGGTTGGACTGCGTAACGACCACGCCCTTTGGTCGGCCAGTCGATCCCGACGTATAAATCACATAGGCCGGCTCGAGCGGCCTCCGCGGGCGGATACGATGGTGGTCTTCCGGGTTGGTTGTCGGCCGGCCGGCAAGGGCGGCGATCGTCGCGGGCTGGTCCAGGACGATACGATCCAACGCAACCGCCGGAAGCTTCCCGGCAATCTCCTGCGTGGTCAGCATGGCGGCTGGCTTCGCATCATCGAGCATGCCGGCCAGGCGCTCGGACGGATAGTCCGGATCCAGCGGCAAATAGGCTGCACCCGCTTTCCGGATAGCGAGCAGCGCGACCACCAGCTCGGTAGTTCGCGGCACGGCCAGCGCGACGAGGTCTTCTGGACCGATCCCGCGCGCGATCAGTTCGTGGGCAAGCCGGTTGGCTCGCGCATTCAGCTGGCGATAGCTGAGGCTGCCGTCTTGGGCCACCAGGGCTATGGCATATGGGCTGCGTGCGACCTGCGCCTCGAACATGGCCGTAACCGCGGGGACCGAGCCGGGGTCGGTCGTCTGGTTGTGGGTGACAAGCAGGCGCTGGCGCTCGGCCGGAGCGAGAATGTTCAGTTGTCCGATCGACCGGTCCGGATCGGCGACGAATGCTTCGAGCAGTCTGAGGAAGCGGCTCTGGTGGCGCTCAATCTCCTCGCCGGTGTACAGTGCCACACTGGCGTCGAAATCGATCCGGAGCCCTTTGCCGTCACCACGATCATACACGAAGATCGCCAGATCCTCGACCGAACCATTGCAAAGATTGTGCACCGTCACCGGATGGCCGCCGAAGCGTAGATCATAATCGAACGGCTCGATGTTGATCACCGTGGTCAGCAGGTGCTTGTGCTCGGCCAGCAAATGCAGATCGCGCCGCAGGTCTTCGTAGCGGTAGGACTGGTGGCGCAGACTTTCGCGAACCTGCCGGCCAACCGACTGCATCAATTCCCGCACCGACTGGCCCGAATGCATGGTGAGGCGCAGCGGCACAACGTTCGCGACCAGGCCAGGAATTTGCCGCAGCCGCTTGCTCAACCTGCCGGTGACGGGGAGGCCGAGCACCAGATCCTGGACGCCGGTCATGCGATAGAAATACGCAGCGGTAGTGGCGATCATAAGCTGCGGCAGGCTGCTTCCCACCTGCCGTGCAACTTCGCGCATGCCCGCCACGGCGGCGGCTGGAAGCTCGCAGGTTCGGCGAAGAAGCCCGCCCTGGCTGGGCGCCTGCCGCGTCGCGAGCGTGACAGGTTCGGGCCGATCGGCAAAGCGAGAGATCCAATAATCACGGTCGCGGACGTATCGCTCCGATTCACGATAGTTGCGGTCTTCCGCCAGCAGTTCCGACAGTGATCCGAAGGGAGTTTCGCCGGGCGGGCGGCCTTCGACGAGCGCGGAATACACGTCGGCAAGACGCCGAGCGAACAGCCCGCCGCTATATCCGTCTATCAATATGTGATGGCTGCGATGATACCAGATGAAATGATCAGTGGCCAGCCTGATCAGTCCGACGGTCCATAGCCGATCGCAGAGCGGATCGTGCGGCGCCGTGAATTCCTCATGCATCCAACGTTCGGCCGCAGCCAAGGGATCAACTTCGGCGCTGACATCCATCAGCGGCAGGATGCCCTGGACGGTCGAACGCACGAACTGCTGCAGACCGTCGGTCTGCTCTACGAAGCACAGCCGGACGGCCTCTGCCTCCAATGCAGTCTGATGCAGTGCGCTCTCGAACAATGCGGCATCAATCGGCCCGTGAATCTCCACCATCTCGGCGATGTTGAAGATGCTGTTGCGGGGGCTGAACTTTTGAGCGAACCACATGCCGCGCTGCGCCACGGACAGAGAAAGCAGTTCTTGAGTCTGGTCAAGCATGTGCAGCATGCCTTTAGGGTTGGTCAGTGGAATCCGACAGCACTGCCCTGATCGGGGAGCAGCGGAGCGGCGATCGAAGCTTGCTAAAGCACTTTGCGGCCAGGCGAAGCCGCCTGGGCGGGAGTAGTGCTCGCCCAAACAAAGTCTAGAGCATGGTCGGTGAGCCAATGCGGACGGACCATGTTCTAGATACTTGCTTGTTGGCGGGTCGCGGGCTCGGTCGCCGGCCGCAGATCGGTCCAGTGTTGATCGACGAAATGCAGTGCCGCACACCTCTCGGCCGGGCCATGAATGGCCCGCCACCCATCCGGAAGCGGCAATGAGTGCGGCCAGATAGAATGCTGATTATAAGCATTGACCAAGACAAAATACTGCTGAGCCTCGTCGTCCAACAGACACAACATTGTTACCGTCCCCAAATTATAACGACATGCTGCTGAGGGATATACCGTCAGAAGTTGCATCCGGAAACTTACCTACAGGAGACTTTGGGGTCAATTACCGTCAGAAGAATTTAAGTGGATATGAAGACTGTGTTTCAAGCACACCTGGCGCCTCGCGAAATGGCGGTCAGAATGCGTCTCATATTCGTAGGCGGGAATCTGCAAATTCGACAAGACCACCTGCAAGAAGGGAAAGAGAAGTGGCTGCAAAGCCAGGACTCGTCTCCAATCACCTAATTCCCCCTTGATCTCGTTGTGCTGGATCAGTCAATAAATTTTGTGAGCGCCCGCAGGTCGCGCTTATCGCCGGTCACCGGGAGACAGTCGGGCGGCCGGCATCGTTCTCGCCGCGACGGACCTAGGGGGTGCGCGCCGGCGGCTGGTTGTGCTCGTCGCCGGGCTTGTCTCCGGGATCATGACGAATCTCGCGAAGACATTGCAGACGGCAGGTCCAAGCCTGACGGATA
>DASQVN010000849.1:0-2635 GCA_035640755.1 Rhodopila sp. | reverse complement strand
CGACATACCCGTTCGCACGAGTGTGGGTTATCAAACTGAAACTCCACTACATTCCTGATCTGCAAAACCTGTGCAGACCCCCGCTTGACCGCGTCCGATCGGTGCGACCAAAATCCGTGGGAAGGGGACGTCCAAGGGCATGGCCGCACCTGGCCACGCCCGCAGCGCCCTGACGCACAGGAACGACCCGACGCACAGGAACAATAAGGGAGCGCGCGATGCCTCAGGTAGCCCTGACGGTGAATGGCAAGCAGCACACGGTTGAGGTCGAAGGGCGCACCCTTCTGGTCGAGCTGCTGCGCGAAAAACTCGGCCTGACCGGCACCCACATCGGCTGCGACACCAGCCAGTGCGGCGCCTGCGTCGTGCATGTCGACGTCGTCTCGGTTAAGTCCTGCACCATGCTCGCCCTGCAGGCCGACGGCACCAGCGTGACCACCATCGAGGGCCTCGCCGCCCCGGACGGCACGCTGCACCCGATGCAGGAGATGTTCCGCGAGCATCACGCCCTGCAATGCGGCTTCTGCACCCCCGGCATGGTCATGACCGCCATCGACCTGGTGAACGCCCACCCCGAGGGCCTGACCGAACAGCAGATCCGCGAAGGCCTGGAAGGCAACCTCTGCCGCTGTACCGGCTACCACAACATCGTCAAGGCCATCGCCGCCGCCCATCCGCTGATGCACGCGAAGGCGGCTGAGTAGAGCAGATCGCGGGAGCGCGGAACGTGCGGGAGCATGAATCTGCTCAACAAACTGAAGAGCACTAACCCCCACAACGACACACCATAACCAGGGGAAACGACCATGGGCTTCGAAGGTATCGGCGCTTCCGTCCGGCGGAGAGAGGATGCTCGGTTCCTCAGCGGGCGCGGCCACTACACCGATGACATCAACCGCCCCGGGCAGGCCTGCGCCTACATCCTGCGTGCCGACCGCCCGCACGCGACGATCAACCGCATCGATACCGCGGCCGCCGCGCAAGCCCCTGGCGTCGTGCGCATCTTCACCGGCGCCGACATGGCGGCGGAAAGCATCGGCGGCCTGCCCTGCGGCTGGCAGATCCACAACAAGGACGGCTCCCCCATGGCGGAGCCGCCGCACCCCGTCCTCGCTGTCGACAAGGTGCGCCACGTCGGCGATCCGGTCGCCGTCGTCATCGCCGAAACCAGGCAGGCCGCCAAGGACGCCGCCGAACTGATCCAGGTCGACTACACCGACCTGCCCGCGGTCGCGAACCTGACCGACGCCGTCAAGCCCGGCGCGCCCGAGGTGCATGACGGCGTCGCCGGCAACCTCTGCTACGATTGGCACATCGGCGATCCCGCTGTGGTCGACGCCGCGTTCGCCAAGGCCGCCAAGGTGGTCAGGCTCGACCTGACCAACAACCGCCTGATCCCCAACGCCATGGAGCCGCGCGCCGCGATCGGCGACTTCGACCCGGCCTCGGGCGACTACACGCTCTACACCACCAGCCAGAACCCGCACGTCATCCGCCTCCTGATGGGCGCCTTCGTGCTGCACATCCCGGAAAACCGGCTGCGCGTGGTCGCACCCGACGTCGGCGGCGGCTTCGGCAGCAAGATCTACCACTACGCCGAGGAAGCAATCGTCACCTGGGCCGCCGGCAAGGTCCGCCGCCCGGTGAAATGGACCGCCGAACGCGGTGAGAGCTTCATGTCGGACGCGCACGGTCGCGACCATGTCAGCACCGCCGAAATGGCGCTCGACAACGACGGCCACTTCCTCGCCCTGCGCGTCCACACGCTGGCGAACATGGGCGCCTACCTGTCCACCTTCGCGCCCTGCGTGCCCACCTACCTCTACGCCACGCTGCTGGCCGGCGTGTACAAGACCCCGCTGATCTACTGCAACGTCAAGGCCGTGTTCACCAACACCGTGCCCGTCGATGCCTACCGCGGCGCCGGCCGGCCCGAGGCAACCTACCTGCTGGAACGCCTCGTCGATGTCATCGCCCACGACACCGGTCTCGACAGGGTGGAGCTGCGGCGGAAAAACTTCATCCCGGCCGACGCCTTCCCCTACCAGACCCCGGTCGCCCTCCAATACGACAGCGGCAACTATCAGGCGACCCTCGATGTCGCCCTGAAAACCGCCGACTGGGCCGGGTTCGAGGCCCGTCGTGCCGAAGCCAGGCAACGCGGCAAGCTGCGCGGCATCGGCATCTCGACCTACCTGGAAGCCTGCGGCATCGCGCCCTCGGCCGTCGTCGGCAGCCTCGGCGCACGGGCCGGCCTCTATGAGGTGGCGAACATCAGGGTCCACCCGACCGGCAGCGTCACCGTCTATACCGGCACGCACAGCCACGGCCAGGGCCACGAAACCACCTTCGCCCAGCTCGTGAACGAACAGCTCGGCGTGCCCCTCGACCAGATCGAGGTGGTGCACGGCGACACCGGCAAGATCCCGTTCGGCATGGGCACCTAAGGCAGCCGCAGCCTCGCCGTGGGCGGCTCGGCCATGGTCAAGGCAATGGACAAGGTGATCGCCAAGGGCAAGAAGATCGCCGCCCACCTGCTCGAAGCCTCGGTCGACGACATCGAATTCAAGGACGGCACCTTCCGCGTCGCCGGCACCGACAAGTCGAAGACGCTGACCGACATCTCGCTCGCCGC
>DASQVN010000848.1:0-4665 GCA_035640755.1 Rhodopila sp. | reverse complement strand
GCCGGCGCGCGCCGACCTTAGCTTCGTAGTCGTGGAGGCTGGCGAGATTGTTGAGGCTGACGACCGGGGTCTTCTGGTCGCCGAAGACGAATCCCGGCACGTAGTGGAAGGTGGGGGTGCCGCGGGCTTCCTCGCCGAGGTAGCGGGTCAGGAACGTGCCGATACGGTCGCGTCCCGGCTGGGTCAGGGCGTTTGCCTCCACACCCGTGCCGTCGGGCGCCATGATCGAGAGGGTGCCCGAGCGCGGATCGAACACGCTGAACAGGCGGGCTGCCCTGGCGTGTTTCATCAGGCACATGAAGTTCCATTTCGGCAGCCAGGCCGGCTGGGCGGGATTGAAGCCTGCGTCGCCGTGCGCGAGGGCGAAGGCGCGGTCCCACGGGATGGCGCCGCCGCGCTCCACCTTGACGCGTTCGAGTGCTTCTGCCGTCAGGCCTTTGACCGGATAGCGGTACAGGTATTCGATTCGCATGTTCCTCTCCTGGCCTGCGGCTGCCGCGGTGCAGACAAGTAGCGCGGTTTCAGGCTGGGTGGGAACGGGGAAAGCGGATTGGTGCTGCTGCGCCAGGATGGAGCGGGGGGGAATCCGGGCGGCGGCGCTGGTGCGCGGATGGCCGGGTCGAGCCCGGCCATGACGGTAAAGCTACGGCCGTGGCGATAAAGGCACGGCCGTGACGGTAAAGGTACGGTCGTGACGATGGGGCCCGGCCATGACGATGGGGCAGGGGGCGCGGCGGCAGGGTTTCTGCTGCCGCGGCCTATACTGACGCCTGTGTATCAGCCGCTACTGCCGCCGATGTATCAGCCGCCGCCACCCTGCAGCCAGTTGAAGTCGTTGCCGCTCTGGATCTGTACCTTGGGGGCGTGCAACGGGGTGGGGCCGGTGCCGAGCCGGCCGGTGGGGTCGGGTGCGGGGGTGGACTGCGCCGCGAAAGTGTTGCTGGGCTGGGCGGGGGCTACGGCAGGCGGGGGCCGCATTGCGGCCGGCGGCTGCGGGGTATTGTAGGCAGCGGCGTGGGCGGCGATGGGGGTTGCACCCATTGCCAGAGCGCATGCCACGAGGCCGTTTCGAATCATAGCATTCATGTCAGATCTCCACGGGGTTACTCCGCAACGGTGCGGGCTGTTTCGACCAGCACGAGGATGATCGACGCACGGGGCGGTTTATTCAGCGCTTGATGCGCAACGGTCAGAATCGCAGGTTAATGTTATTTTATCCTGCCTCGGACCGAATAAACCGCTGCGCCGACTGATCAATACAGGGCAAGTGCTCAGAGGAAACGTCATGAGTAAAGTAAACCGAGCCGGTGGGGCTCAGGGCTGGTCGTGTGTGTGCGCGTAGAGACGTGGAGCGGATCGGTACAGGTCGGCGGTTGCGGCCGAGTGGCCAGAGTATAGGGACGGTCATGTTCCGGCTGGAATGCTGCCTTCGGCGTGGGGTTCGCACCGTCGTGGGCTGCGGCTTCTGCTGGCGGGGGCGGCGATGCTTGGCGGCGGGGCGGCGTGCACGGCTTGACCGGAGCGGCGGTTGAAGTCGTGGATGGTGGCCCTGCGGCCACCATGACAGGGAGCGGCGCCGGAAGGCGGGCGTTCATGGTGGAGTCGGATTTCCTTACATTTCGTACGGAAATTCGGATGGCTCCGGTGCAAGTGGTTGAGATGCAAACGTAATTCTTGTGGCATGGCATCTGCGTGGGCGGTCCGGCTGCCGGCTTGCCCGGCGAGAAGGAGACACAGATGTCCAGGCTCATGACACTTGGCCTAGCGGCTGCGGGGCTGATCGCCGTCGCTGCCGCGCCTGCATCGGCTGCCGTCATCGGCAGCGACGTGCAGTACGGGTTCATTCACGGAACGTACGACTTCACCAACGCCAGCCTGAACGGTGCGGGACCGTTCCTGGCGGTCAGTCCGGGCAGTGCGATTCATTTCACGGCCGACTACACGATCAACGACACCAACAACAGCTACTGCCCGACCTGCATCATCCAGCTCTACGTCGGTACCGGCAGCCCGGCGGACACGGGGTCGCTTGCGTTCGCTAGCCGTATCATCGAGAGCTCATCGTCCGGCACGGTTTCGTGGGACTTCGTGGCGCCGGCGACGGCGGGGACGTATAATCTTGGGTCGGCCTCGACGCTGCTGTTCTCTCCGGTGACCGTTGCGACGGGGGCGGGCCTCGATATCCCGACCGAGACCCCGGGTGCGTTCATTGCCGAGATCCTGGTGACGGAGCCGGCCAGCATCATGGTTCTGGGCGGTGCGCTGCTGGGGTTGTGCGGGTTGCGGCGGCGGGCCTGACGCGTTCTGGAGGCGGCGGGCCCGGGGTATCGGGCCGGCCGTGCCGGGGGCGGCGGACGTTGTCCCGGCGGACAGATATGTGCGGCCCTCGGCTCACTGCCTCTTGAGGCTGTCCTTGCCTCAACCCACATCGAGGTCAAAGCTTTGCCGTGTCGCCTCCTGGTAGGGACTCGGCGGGGCCTGTCGCCTGATTGAAAGGGACAAAGCATGGACATTCAGAAATTCACTGAGCGGTCGCAGGGTTTCCTGCAAGCTGCGGGGACGATTGCGATCCGGGAATTCCATCAGCGGATCACGCCCGAGCACCTGCTGAAGGCGCTGCTGGATGATGAGGAAGGGGCCGCCGCGGGGCTGATCCGGGCGGCCGGGGGCGATCCGAAGCTCGCGCAGGCGGGTGTGGAGGCCGAGGTTGCCAAGCAGCCGAAGGTGAGCGGTAGCGGCGCCGGGCAGCCGCAGTTGACGCCGGAGCTGGTGCGCGTGCTGGATGCTGCGCAGCAGGCGGCGACGCGCGCCGGGGACGAGTATGTGGCGCAGGACCGGCTGCTGGTGGCGCTGGCCGACTCGCCGACCCCCGCCGGACGCGCGCTGAAAGCCGCCGGCGTGACGCCGCAGGCGCTGGAGAAGGCGGTCAACGACATCCGCAAGGGCCGCAAGGTCACCAGCAGCAACGCCGAAGCGAGCTTCGACGCGCTGAAGAGGTATGCGCGGGATGTCACGGCGCTGGCGCGCGAAGGCAAGCTCGACCCGGTGATCGGACGTGACGAGGAAATCCGCCGCACCATCCAGGTGCTGGCGCGACGCACCAAGAACAACCCGGTGCTGATCGGCGAGCCGGGCGTGGGCAAGACCGCGATCGTCGAGGGGCTTGCCTTGCGCATTGTCAACGGCGACGTGCCGGAGGCGCTGAAGGGCAAGCGGCTTCTCGCGCTCGATCTCGGCGCGATGGTTGCCGGCGCGAAGTACCGCGGCGAGTTCGAGGAGCGGCTGAAGGCGGTGCTGAAGGAGATCGAGTCGGCGGAGGGCAACATCATCCTCTTCATCGACGAGATGCACACGCTGGTCGGTGCCGGCCGAGCGGACGGGGCGATGGATGCGTCGAACCTGATCAAGCCGGAGCTGGCGCGCGGCACGCTGCACTGCGTCGGCGCGACCACGCTGGACGAGTACCGCAAGCACGTCGAGAAGGATGCCGCTTTGGCTCGGCGGTTCCAGCCGGTGTTCGTGGGTGAGCCGAGCATCGAGGACACGATCAGCATCCTGCGCGGCATCAAGGAGAAGTATGAGCTGCACCATGGCGTGCGGATCACTGACGGGGCGCTGGTGGCCGCGGCCGCGCTGTCGAAGCGCTACATCACCGACCGGTTCCTGCCGGACAAGGCGATCGATCTGGTGGATGAGGCGGCGAGCCGGCTGCGCATGCAGGTGGACAGCAAGCCGGAGGCGCTCGATGAGCTCGACCGCCGTGTCATCCAGCTCAAGATCGAACGGGAGGCGCTGAAGAAGGAGAGCGATCCGGCGTCGAAGGAGCGGCTGGAGAAGCTGGAGCAGGAGCTGGCCGATGTCGAGGACCGCTCGAACGCGATGACGGCCGCGTGGAAGGCCGAGAAGGACCAGGTGCAGGCGACGCAGAAGCTGAAGGAGCAGCTCGACCAGGCGAAGTCCGAGGTCGAGGTGGCGCAGCGGCGCGGCGACCTGGGGCGGGCGTCGGAGCTGAAGTACGGCGTGATCCCCGACCTCGAGAAGAAGCTGGCGCAGAACGCGGACGGCAAGCTGGTGAACGAGGCGGTGACCGAGGAAGGCATTGCCTCTGTCGTCTCTCGCTGGACGGGTGTGCCGGTCGATCGGATGCTGGAGGGCGAGCGCGCCAAGCTGCTGCGCATGGAGGATGAGCTGCGCAAGCGGGTCATCGGGCAGGAGGATGCGCTGCGGGCGGTGGCCAATGCGGTGCGCCGGGCGCGCGCGGGCTTGCAGGACCCGAACCGGCCGATCGGCAGCTTCCTGTTCCTCGGGCCGACCGGCGTGGGCAAGACCGAGCTGACCAAGGCGCTGGCCGGGTTCCTGTTCGACGACGACCGGGCGATGGTGCGGATCGACATGAGCGAGTTCATGGAGAAGCACTCGGTGGCCCGGCTGATCGGCGCGCCGCCCGGCTATGTCGGCTATGACGAGGGCGGCAGCCTCACTGAGGCGGTCCGCCGGCGGCCCTATCAGGTCGTGCTCTTCGACGAGATCGAAAAGGCGCACCCCGACGTCTTCAATGTCCTCCTGCAAGTGCTTGATGACGGGCGCCTCACCGATGGGCAGGGGCGGACGGTCGACTTCCGCAATACCCTGATCGTGCTCACATCGAATCTCGGCTCGGAGTTG
>DASQVN010000847.1:0-4411 GCA_035640755.1 Rhodopila sp. | reverse complement strand
TTCCGCGAACGCGGCTGGCTGTAACGGGCGGCAGGAGCATAGGATCCGTGAGGTGTCGTCGGAGCCGGCTGACCGTTGCGTGTCCGGCTGAGCAACGAGCCTTAGGCGGTGCGGAAACCGATGGGCATCAGCCGCGGCGGTTGTAGTGGCGTACTGGAGGAAGCGGTCTTCGAAGCGAATATGTTGCTCACAGCGACCCGGCCTGAGGCTGATACGAATGGTTCAACCCCGGTTCTCCGTTGGGCATGCAGGCGAACGACATTCGAACTTTCCAGCGATAGCAATTTGCTAGAGCACATTCAGGTTAACTGGAATCGTGAGGTCTTCCGAAACGGGGTGGATCCATGATTCGAGGGTTTCCGGCACCGACCGGAGGATCCAATGCTGTTTCAGCGTGGCCAGGCCTATTCGCAGGATTTGCGAGAACGCGTGTTTGCCTTGGCGGAGGCGGGCCAACGGGTTGGCGAGATTGCCGCGGCTCTGCGGCTGAGCGTGTCCTATGTGTCGAAGGCCCTGTCACGATGGCAGCGAACGGGTGTGCGCACGGCGTTGCCGCAGAGCAGTCATCGGGTTTCGAAACTGAGCAGTCTGCATGCGTTGATCCGGGCCCGGGTGGCGGCCGATCCGAATACAACGATTGCTGCGCTGCGCGCTTGGCTGCAGACGGATCAGCAAGTGAGGGTCAGCGTCGGCGCGATGTGGCAGACGCTCAAACACCTCAATCTGACGCGCAAAAAAGTCACTCCGGGCGGCCGAACAGGACCGCCCCAAAGTTGCCGCAGCGCGTAGCCAATGGCGCGACGAGCAGCCCAAGCTGAACCCGGCTTCGCTGGTCTTTATCGACGGTTGAGCGCCGAAGAGGCGATCAACGGGACCAAGACCAACATGATCCGGCTCTATGGCTGGGCGCCAAAAGGCCAGCGGCTGGTCGACGCTGTGCCGCACGGGCACTGGAAAACCTCGACCTTTGTGGGGGCGCTGCGCTGCGATGGTTTGGTCGCACCGGCGGTGCTGGATGGGCCCGTCAATGGCCATGCATTCCTCGCCTATGTCACGCAGATCCTGCGGCCGACCCTGAAGGCAGGCGATGTGGTGATCCTGGACAATCTGCGCTGCCACAAGGTGGCAGGCGTGCGTGAGGCGATCGAGGCCGCCGGGGCAAGCGTGTTGTTCCTGCCGCCCTACAGCCCGGATCTGAACCCGATCGAAAAGGTCTTTGCCAAGCTGAAGGCGCTGCTGCGGGCCAAGGCCATCCGCACCGTGGATGCGCTGTGGAATGCCCTGGGCAGTTTGGTCAAATGCTTCACCGCCGAGGAATGCTGCAACTACTTCCGTAGCTGCGGCTATTTCCAGTCAGCCTGAAAATGCTCTAAAATCTCACCCGGATCACTCAACGGGGGCTGGTCATCAGTTCGCCAGCATAATGGCCGGGCCGCCCTGCGCGAGGGAGTACCAGCTGGATGGGCATCAACCGTGCTTCTTATTGGATGGCCCATGCGGCTAAGAGAAGCGGAGCGCCCGCTGGATCGTCCCGCTCGCTCAGGACGAGCCCGAGGGGGTCAGGATCTGTTTGATCGTCCCCAATGGTAGCCCAAACTCTCGGGCGATCCTGCTGAGCTTCATGCCTGCTTCGCTCGCTGCTCGAACGGCGCTCACCTGCCCGGGGGCTATTTCCTGAACCAAGTCCGCCCTCTTATGCCGCCGGTTGGCTCGCTCAGCAGGCGCCTGGGCGTCTGCAGCCGATGGCGAAGGTGCGGCTTCCGCCGGCAAGAGACCTCGTCGTTGGGCTTCATGCGTCGCCATAGCGCGGAGCTTCTCGAGATCATCGTTGCTCCAGTCCCCGATCGCACGCTCGATGTCAGCGACGCTTATGGGCTTGTGTCTGTCAGGCGAGGTCGCGACCGGCAGCTTCTTCGGACGCATTGGTGCCGGCAGTAGGGGTTCGTGGCTGAACAGGTCGGCTTCCGGGGCCGATCGGGAGCGATGAGGCATGGCAAGCCTTGCGGGTCGGTAATTCACGAACCAATTTCGCTTCAAAGCCAGGCTGGTTTGCTACTGGATCATCTGTTTTAGCCGGTGGTCAAGCGTGGCGAAGTCCCGCCGTCTGCCGCAGCCGACGAACCGCGCGGCATGTCCTGCGTTTTGACTGGCTGCGATTGCTGCGTTAACGGCGCCGGGGAGGGATGCCCAATGGTTCGGCGTGCGGCCAAATGGCTGCTCTGCTTCGGCCTGGGTGCGGCCACGCTTCTCGTTCTCGCTGTTATCTCACTGCCCCTTTGGGTAGCGCCGTTGGTCGCGAGGCAGGCCGCCGCCACGCTGGGCCGTGCAGTGAGCATCGGGCGTGTCGAGCTGCATATGGGCGCCCCAGTCACACTCGTCGCGCGGGACATCGTGATCGGTAATCCCGACGGGTTCGCGGCAGACCAGGAGGCATTTGCACGTATACCGCGCCTGACAGTCCGAATAGATGTCGCGGCTTCGCTACGCCACCATGCGGTGGTCATCGACTCGGTTGAGATCGACCGGCCGGCCGTCCATGTCGTGGAGACGGAGGACGGTCGGGCAAACTACCATCTTCCCTCCCCATCCGGCGTCCCGGTCGCCTCACTCAGCATCAGAAACGGGCGCGCGCATGTGCTCCTCGCCCACGGGCACGCGGATTTTGAAGCCACCTTCGGGACCAAGCACGTCATGGAGGATGCTGACACGACGAGCATTGTGGGAGAAGCGCGGGGGACGTATGCGGGCGAGCCTCTGGTTGCGCGCTTCGCCGGTGTGCCCCCTTTCGGCGCGCTCGCTTCGCAACCGTGGCTGGTCGAGATCGTGGTCCAACACGGACCGACGCAGGCCTCATTGAAGGGGACTTTGCCGAGCCCCTCCAGCCTGCACGGTGCGGCCTTGGACGTCGCTATCGCCGGACCGGACATGGCGCGGCTCAGGCCGCTCAGCGGTGTACCCTTTCCAACCACGCCGCCCTATGAGCTGCGCGGCAAATTGGACAGCTCGGGGGAGACGTATCGGGTCACCGGCGCAAAAGGACGGTTGGGTCGGAGCGAATTGGATGGCACGATGACGGTCACCCTCCGAACGGGACAACGGCCGGAGATGACAGCCGAGGTTCTATCCAGCAGTGTGGACCTTCGCGACGTTGTCAGCCTGCTCAGCAGCAAACCAGGCCCACCCGGGACGCCGGGCCAGACGCCGAAACAGCAGGATGAGGCAGCGCAGTCAGAACGGCAGGCATTGGCGAGCCCGAGGGTATTGCCACAGGGCTCGCTATACCCTGCCAAACTCGATCGGGTGAACTTGCATCTGAGCTTCCGTGCGCAGCGGATCCAAGGTGCGTCGATGCCGCTAGATAATCTCGCGTTCAGCGCGGATGTCATGGACGGTGTGGCGACAATTCATCAACTGAGCTTTGGTGTCGGCCAAGGACGGATTGCGGGCGATATTTGGATGGCACCTCACGCGAATGATAGCTTGCGGGCACGCGCTGACGTTCGCTTCGAGCGGGTCGATGTTAGGCGACTCCTATGGGCGAGCGGCGGCTATCCAGGTACCGGCGCGTTGAACGGGGTTGTACGCCTGGAAGGCACTGGTCGCTCGATCGCGGACATCGTTGCTGGCGCCGACGGGGCCGTGTCGTTGTGGATGCAGGGAGGTGATCTCAGCTCACTGCTGGTGGACCTCGCAGGCCTGCGGTTAGGGAGCGCATTGTTCTCCTTGCTGGTCGGTTCGCGCACAACGGAGGTCGAGTGTTTCCTGGCAGATCTTCCGCTGCGAGACGGGATCCTGTCCGTGCGCACCCTGCTGCTGGAAACTGCTGATGCCGTGACCCAAGGTAAAGGACTCATCGATCTCGCGCACGAGCGTCTGGAAATCCGGCTCCGGACGCAGTCGAGACATATCACCCTCGGCGTGCTGCCGACGCCGCTGCTGATTAGCGGCACGTTGAAGGCACCCCGAGCGGCACCCGATCCGGCGACCCCGGCTGGGCGCAATGGCTTAGCTAGTGCGCTTGCCGCTCTGCCAACGATACAACTCGGCACGACCGAGGCCCCGCCATGCCGCAGTTTGCTGCAAGAGGCGCTGAGCAGGTAATCCTTGTAAGGTCGTATCAACCCCGCGCGCCAACAGCGGTCCCGCGACGCCACACAGCCGGCCGGTCACACACGCTACCCGACAACTTCGAACCGATTGCCACGAGAGTCACGAAAAGCAAGGAACCGGCCTGGCAGCACTGCCATGCCCGCCTTGCTGAGGGAATCGAGGAAAGCCTACTTGTCATCGACCAAAAGGCCGAAATGCTGGCCGTCCTCCGCCGGCCAGCGACGCCCCTGCTGTAGGGCGATGAAGGCATACCGTTCGTTCTGTGGCGCAGGCTGAGCGCGAATAGGCGCAGTCATGAGCG
>DASQVN010000846.1:0-5740 GCA_035640755.1 Rhodopila sp. | reverse complement strand
TTCCATGCCGCCGGCGATGCGGTCGTCGATCGCGGCCTGCAGGGTGTCGAGTCCCTCGCCGGTGATGGCGGAGACGGCGACGGCGCCATCGCGCAACGGGACCTGGGCGGTGCCGCCAAGGAGGTCGGCCTTGTTCAGGACCTCGACGGTGCGTTCAGACCAGGCGGGGTCGAGCGTGCCGTCGGCGACCATCTCGTCCAGCACGCGGATGACGTCGCCGCGCTGGGCCATGCTCTCGGGATGGGCGGCGTCGCGGACGTGCAGGATGACGTCGGCCTCGGCTACTTCCTCGAGCGTAGCGCGGAAGGCCTCGACCAGTTCGTGCGGCAGCTCACTGATGAAGCCGACGGTGTCGGAGAGGATGACTCGGCGGCCGGAGGGGAGGCGAAGGCCGCGCATGGTGGGATCGAGCGTGGCGAACAACTGGTCGCGGGCGGTGACGCCGGCGCCGGTCAGGGCGTTGAACAGGGTTGACTTGCCGGCGTTGGTGTAGCCGACCAGGGCGATCACCGGAAACGGCACGCGCTGGCGGGCGGAGCGGTGCAGGCCGCGGGTGCGGCGGACCTGTTGCAGCTCCTTCTTGATGCGCACGATGCGTTCGCCGATCAGGCGGCGGTCGGCCTCGATCTGGGTTTCGCCGGGGCCGCCGAGGAAGCCGAAGCCGCCGCGCTGACGCTCCAGGTGGGTCCAGGAGCGGACGAGGCGGGAGCGCTGGTATTCCAGGTGCGCCAGCTCGACCTGCAAAGTGCCCTCGCGGGTGACGGCGCGCTCGCCGAAGATATCGAGGATCAGGCCGGTGCGGTCGATGACCTTGCAGGCCCAGGCGCGCTCGAGGTTGCGCTGCTGCACCGGGGTGAGTGCGGAATCGACGATGGCGACCGTGACTTCGTGCTGGCGGATCTGCTCCGCCTGGTCGGCGACCTGGCCATCGCCGAGGAGGGTGGATGGGCGGCGCGCGCGGACGGGTAGGATGGCCGTGTGCACGACGTCGAGGTGGATCGACGCGGTCAGGCCGACGGCTTCGGCGAGGCGCGCCTCTGCCGCGCGCGGCTGGTGGGCGCCGAGGCTAGCGCGGGATTGTTCGGCGCCGACGCTGTCGCGGCCTTGCCGTTCCCATGGCAGGATGACGGCGGCGCGGGTTGCGCCGGACCGTAACGTGTCGGGCATGCTGGTCAGGTCGGATGCCTGCCTTGGGGCGGCATCGCGTCCATTCTCCGGGGGCATGATACCCCCATCAGACTTGCGAGGTTTCAGTCGTTACCACCTACTGTGGACATCTCCCGCGCGGGGGCTGAGACAGCACCCTCGACCTTGGAGGCGTCGAAAAGCTGGATCGGGGCGCCCGGCATGACGGTGCTGATCGCATGCTTATAGACAAGCTGCGTATGGCCGTCGCGGCGCAGCAGAACGGAAAAATTGTCAAACCAGGTGATGATGCCCTGGAGTTTGACACCGTTCACAAGGAAGACCGTTACCGGCGTCTTGCTTTTCCGCACGTGGTTCAGGAACACGTCCTGAACGTTCTGCGATTTCTCATTGGCCACGGTTGCTGTCCTTCTTCTTTCGCGAGGGGGTTCATCGTGTGCTCAGCGTCCGGCGGGTCGTGGCACGGGCCGCCGGGCTCATCCTATGTATGAATCAAGCATCATGATGCAAGCTCACGAAGCCGTGAACGCAGATGAAATGCAGTTGGGAAGTGGAAATCCGGCGCGGCGCGGTCGACGCCGCCGTCGTGTTCGGCGTTGCCGACCAGCACGGCGGTGACCCCGGCGGCGTGGGCGGCGCGCATGTCGAGTGCGGTGTCGCCGATGTACCAGACGGAACGATCGGCCGAGTGGCCGATGCGGGCGAGGGCGAGGTAGATCGGATCGGGAGCCGGCTTGTCGGCGGCGGCGTCACCGGCGCCGATGACGGGGCCGAAGAAGCGGCCCCAGCCGAGGTGGGTGACCTCCTTGCGCAGGAACGGGCCGGCCTTGTTGGAGACGACGCCCTGCGGCCAGGGGGTGCCGGCCTCCAGCACGTCGGGGACGCCGGGCATCGGGGTGATGTGGCTCAGATGTTCGTTCGATAGGGTGCTGTAGAAGATGTCGCGGGCCTGTTCCCACTGGTCGCCGAACATGGTGGGGAAGCTCTCGCGCAGTGAGACGCGGACGCGGTGGCGGGTGTCCTGCACGGTCCAGGTGGGGTGGCCGAAGGCGTTGAAGGCGGCATTCAGCGCCGCGGTGATGCCGGCCCAGCCGTCGACCAGCGTGTTGTCCCAGTCGAACAGCAGGGCGGAGGGACGTGTCGTCGCCATCAGGCGACTCCTGCGAATGGTTCGGGCGTCTCGGCCGACGATGGGGCCGGCTGCAGGCGGGTGAGGGCGTAGGCGTTGGCGCAGACGCGCAGCCAGCCCTCCATGGAGAGATCGTGGGCGTTGTGGTCAGGGGCGAAACGGTCGATGTAGCCCTTGAGCAGGCCGGGCATGAGCACCTCGACGGTGCCGGGCGGACGGGCGCGTTCGGCGGGGACGACCCAGAGCAGGGTCGCCGGACCGTGCCGGTTCAGTGCGAGGTACAGGGGCAGGATTTCCTCCTCCGAGACGCCCGAGGCGAGCTTGTAGACGAAGATTTTCTGGCCGAGTTGGAGCTCCTCGAGGAACTTGCGGCGGAGGAATTTCAGGCGCGCGGCCTCCTGCTCGCGCATCAGCCAGACGCTGCGCTGCCCTTCATGGACGAAGGTATGATACACGAGGCCATATTTTTTCTCGTGGATCATGTATTCACGGGGTGGGCCGCCTTCGAGGCGCGGGTCGATGTCGTCGGTGGCGCCGAGGGCGTCGAAGCTGGTGTCGATGCCGCGGATCAGGTTGCGCATGAAGGTGCTGGAGAAGCGCAGCAGGCCCAGGGGTTCGGCGTCGCAGCGGCGCTGGAACAGGCCGAACTCACAGTTCTCGCCCAGGGATTCGAAGCGGAGGGCGAGCTCCGCCAGGGAGAGGCCGGTGCGGGCGGTGGCCCATTCGGCGATGTCGGTGTGGGTGTGGACGCCGAGACCGCGCCCATCGCCGGAGAGCATCAGGCCGGCGGGCAGGCGGCTCAGGGAGGCGAGGTTGCCGAGGCGCAGCAGCCTGGCCTCGGTGACGGCGAAGGCCAGGGGACGGCTGTCCTGGGCGCCGGCGAGATCCATCGGCCGGGCGGCGTCGGGGTGCTGCAGGGTGATCAGCATCCGTTCGGCCTGCGCGGCGAGCGCGGCCGGGATGCGGTAGCCCAGCAGGGTGGGGCGGGAGAGCGTGGTCGAGCCGACGGGCGTATCGTTGACCGAGACGATCAGGCGCTGGGCCGGGAGCGCGGGCGGGTGGACGAAGGGAACGACATCGAGGGTCAGGACGTACTCGTCGGCCGGGCGCGGGCGGGGCAGCACGAGGTGGCTTTCGGCGCCGGTGCCCCAGGTAAAGCCGGCTTCCGCGGGGGCCCAGCCGCCGCCCAGGAAGGCCAGGCTGTTGCCGCCGAGGGCGAAGTTGATCGTCAGGTCACACTCGGCGGTCATATCGTTATCTGGCTTCCTGGAAGCGGCGTGGCTCTGACGGGCGGCCGGTATCTGCCGGGCTTCCCTTGTATTTGATCGTTCGCATGCATTACAAGTTGATGATGACTTTCCGGGCGGCCGACCCGCGATCGGGGGCGTGCCGCCTTGTCGGGTTGTGTGGGTCACGCTTTGCGGCGATGCCGCCGGGGGCGATCACGCTCGCCGGGCTGGCCCCGCGGATGACTGCTTGACGGTTCCGCCGGCCCCGTCCACATGCAGCGCACCATGGCATCGACCCGTCTGATCATCGACCATCGCGAGCCCCAATCGGTGCGGCACCCGGAGAAGGCGCACCGGCCGGACAATCCGGTTCAGCGCAAGCCGGCCTGGATCCGGGTGAAGGCGCCGACGCATCCGGTCTATCAGGAGACGCGCGGGATCGTGCGCGAGAACCGGCTGGTGACGGTGTGCGAGGAGGCGGCGTGCCCGAACATCGGCGAATGCTGGTCGAACCGGCACGCGACGATGATGATCATGGGCGATACCTGCACGCGGGCGTGCAGTTTCTGCAACGTACGCACCGGGCAGCCCGAGGCGCTGGCGCAGGACGAACCGGCGCGGGTGGCCGACGCGGTGGCTCGTCTTGGGTTGCGGCATGTCGTCATCACCTCGGTCGACCGCGATGATCTGGCGGATGGCGGGGCGGGGCATTTCGCCGCGGTGATCCGGGCGATACGGGAGGCGGCGGCGGGGACGACGGTCGAGGTCCTGACGCCGGATTTCCTGCGCAAGCCGGGCGGGGCCGAGACCGTCGCGGCGGCGCGGCCGGACGTGTTCAACCATAACCTGGAGACGGTGCCGCGGCTGTATCCGACGATCCGGCCGGGTGCGCGGTACTATCAGTCCCTGCGGCTGCTGGACCGGGTGAAGCAGCTTGATCCCTCGACCTTCACCAAGTCGGGCCTGATGGTGGGGCTGGGCGAGACGAAGGCCGAGATCATGCAGGTAATGGACGATCTGCGGATCGCGGACGTCGATTTCCTGACCATTGGGCAGTATCTGCAGCCGACGGTGAAGCATGCGGCGGTCGACCGGTTCGTTACGCCGGACGAGTTTGCGGAGTATGCGGCGATTGCGCGGGCGAAGGGGTTCCTGCTGGTTTCGGCAACGCCGCTGACTCGGAGCTCGTACCACGCGGACGCGGACTTTGCGGCGTTGCGGGCGGCACGGAATGCCAAGCTGGCGACTGCCGCGGCCTGATGCCCATCCATGCCGAGAAGCAGATCGTCCCGTACACCCCGGAACAGTTGTTCGACCTGGTGGCGGACGTCGGCAAGTATCCTCAGTTCCTGCCCTGGTGCGTGGGGGCACGGGTGCGGAGTCAGACGAAATACGAGCTGGTCGCCGACCTCACGATCGGGTTCGGGCCGTTTCGGGAGACGTTCGCCAGCCGGGTGACGCTGAACCGGCCGGAGCGGATCAAGGTGAGGTATGAGAACGGACCCTTTCGCTATCTGAACAACCAGTGGGATTTCCGGCCGCATGGCGGCGGGACGGAGGTGGCGTTCTTCGTCGATTTCGAGTTCCGCAGCCGGATTCTGCAGGCGGCGATCGGTGTGGTGTTCAATGAGGCGGTGCGGCGCATGGTCAACGCCTTCCGCAAACGGGCCCGGGAGATCTATGGTCCGCCTGTCATAGCCTGAGGAGCTTGCCGCATGCCGTACGCGCCTGTCCGGCCGGACCCGACTCTGCCGCCTGTGCGCGTCAACCTGTTTTCCGACACGCAGACACGGCCTTCCGCACCGATGAAGGAGGCGATGGCGCGGGCCGAGGTTGGCGACGAGCAGAACGGCGACGACCCGACGGTGAATGCGCTGTGCGACCGGATGGCGGCCCTGTTGGGCAAGGAAGCGGCGGTATTCCTGCCGAGCGGGACGATGTGCAACCAGATTTCGATTTTGGTGCACTGCCGGCCGGGGGATGAGATCCTGGCGCATGAGAGCAGCCACATCATCGCCAATGAAGGCGGCGGTCCGGGTGCGCTGGCCGGGGCGGTGGTGCTGGGGCTGCGCGGCGAGCGGGGGCAGTTCGACAGTGCGGCGCTGCGCGCGGCGCTGCGGGAGAAGCGGCGCAACGCGCCGCCGCAGACGCTGGTTGCGGTGGAGCAGACGGCGAACGCGGGCGGCGGCTCGGTTTGGCCGATGGCCCGCCTCAGGGATGTATTGAACACGGCGCA
>DASQVN010000845.1:0-7530 GCA_035640755.1 Rhodopila sp. | reverse complement strand
CAAGCTCTGGGTCGGCCGCAAGGTCGAGCAGACCACGAGATTCCACGAGCCCTAGGCTGGTGCCGATCGAATCGCGCTTGGAATCGGCATCGACCAGCAGGACGTAGTTGTCGCCCTGGCGTGCGATGCTGCCCGCGAGGTTGGTTGCCATGAAGCTCTTGCCCTCACCGGGGCGAGCGCTGGTGACAAGCAGCAGGTTCGAATAGCCAGGCTCCGCCCCCGGTCCGAATGCGGAGCGGATGATCTGCCGTTGGATCAGGCGGAATTCTTCGGAAATGCGGGATCGCGCACGGGACCAGTCCAGCATACCAGCACGCTCCAGTGCGGCCGCATCGACCGATGTGCGGCCTGCCGAGCGGCGCGCGGCGGCGTCGGCCTGCTGCGGCGACGGATCTTGCGCGTCCGGCGATGCCGCAACGTGGCGCAACAGTTGCGAAACGGATCGATCCAGCGCACCGGACTGCAACAGACGTTCCGCTGCCCGTTCGATCAGATGCGGTCCCTTTGGTGTCAGCATGCGCTTACCGATCCGAAACGTTGGTGGCGGACCTGCTGCGGCATCACGTCCTTGGTCACAGCAGCGCCGCCGACCGCAGGATGTGCATCATCAGGCCGCCATAGACGCATACCAGCATCGCGACGGCGGCGCCGAAGCGCAGGACGCCGGGCAGCCGCTGCCGCAGCGGCACCATCACCAGAATAGAGATGCTGCCAAGCACGGGAAGGCCGAGCGTCCGGAGTTCGTCGACAGATGAGAATGAGTGGTCGAGCTGACCCAGCAGCACTGTGGTCCCGGCCCCGCACATGAGGCCGCCCAGCAGCACCGCCGTGATCAACATCATGCGGTTCGGCGCGACCGGCAGCCGCGGGATCTGGGGCGGGTCGATGACCTGCAGCTTGACCTTGTCGGCCTGTGTGTCGGCCGCTTGTGCGATGTTGGCCGCCTGCAGACGCCCGAGTAGCTCCTCATAGTTGTGGCGCAGCACGTTATAGTCGCGATCCACGTTCTGGTATTCCGCGACCAAATTCGGCTGCTCCCGCTGGACCTCTTCCAGCCGGTCGCGGTATCGGACAGCCTCGTCATACTGGCGTTGCAACGACGTCAGGTTGGTATCGGCTTCCACAAGCCTGACCTTCAACTGCTCGTAGACCAGGTTCGGCACATAACGTTTCGCACCGACATTGCCGGCTCTGCCGGTACCGACCGCCGTGCGGGGCGCGGCCGGTTCCGCCGGCGCCTTCTTCAGTACCTCGACCAGCCTGCGCTGAGCAATGACGTCCGGGTGCTCCTCCGTGTCACGTAAAAGCAGCAGCCGAAGCTGCTCCTGTGCCTCCTGCAGCCGTGTCCGGTCGCCGGCTCCCGCCGCTTCACCCGGCTCCGCAACGACCATCGCTGGCGTCTTGTCTACTTCCTGCTTCAGCGCATCGCGCACAACCCGCGCATCCTGCAGCCTGCCGTCAAGCTGCCTGACCGAGCTGCGTGCACCTTCCAGCGCCGGAACATTTAGGCCGTTGTCGGCCGGCAGCATGTCGACATAGCGCCCCCGAAACTCGGCCCGTCGTTTCTCAGCCGCGCGCAACTGCTGCTCGTAGGATTGGATTTGCCGTTCGAGGAAGCGGCGCGCGTTCTCCATGTCGGACCGCGAACCACCGGTCGCGCCCTCAACGAAGATCGTCAGCAGCGTCTGCACCACGTCATGCGCAAGCCTGGGACTTTTGTCTCGATAGGTGATGGTGAACAGGTTCTTCGTCTGCGGACTGACCTTGATGTCACTCGCCAGCCTGCTCAACAGACGCTCACGTTCGGATGGCCCGTTCAGCATCAGGTCGAGATCGGTCTTGGAGATCAGCTTTTCCAGGTTCGGGCGGCTGAGAAGCGTGCGTTGCAGCACCTCGAGCTGCGTGGTCGGCGCAGAGTCTACCGCGAGGCCGCGCAGCAACGGGGTAAGCACGGCATCGGCATCGACGTAGAGCCGCGCACCCGACTCGAACTGATTTTGTATCGTTATGACACCAAGCCAGCCGACCCCGCAGACCAGCCAGGCGACAATCAAACTGATCCAGCGCTGGCGCCACGCCGCGCGCAGGTACTGGTCGAGAATGCCGCGTAGTGAATCCATCGGCACCGGGCCTTCAGAACCACGACTGCGGAACGATCAGGGTATCGCCTGGCTTCATTTCCATGTTCTGGCTGATGTCGCCGTCCTTGATCAGGTCACTCAGTCGCACCTTGATCGACTGCTGCGTGCCATCGGCACCAAGCCTTGCAATGACCGCGCGGTTGCCTGCCGCGTACTTGGTGAGCCCGTGGGTGGCAATCATGACGTCCAGCAGGGTCAGGTGTTCACGGTACGGAATGGCAACGGGGTCGGTCGCCTCACCGATCACGCGCACCTGCCGGTCGGCCGGCCCGACGAAGCCGCGGACGATGACGGTCACATTGGGATCTTGAACATATTTGGAGAGCCGCCGTTCAAGCTCCCTCGCCAGTTGCGTCGGTGTCTTGCCCGCAGCCACCATGTCCTCGACCAACGGCGTCGAGATTTTCCCGTCAGGTCGCACCGCAACGCTTGCCTCGCTCAGGTCTGGGTTGTGATAGACGAACACGCTGAGCTGGTCGCCCGCGCCAATGACGTAGGCATCGGGCGTGCGGGATGACATCGCCGCAAACCCGGAACGCGGGATCGGACCGGCAGGCACATCGCCGCCGCAGCCCGACAGACCGAGAAGCATTCCGGTAGCAACGAACAGCCAGCCGACGGCCACGGCGCGGCGGTTCTGCCACACAACGGACTCCGTTTGGGATCGATACAACGTGCGAATCACGTCAACCTCGGACTCAAAGGCAGTAGCAGTGCATGCACCAGAGCTGACGGGACCGCCGGTACCAAGGGACCGTCAGGTACGAAACATATCCCAGCCCGTGCCATGGCCTCTCACCCGCTCGGCGGCCCGTCCAAATGGCGGCGGCCGTATGTCGTCAGGACCGGGATCATCTTGCCCTAATTTGAAATAGAACGAAGTGCGCCTTCCGCTTGCAAGGCGTCTCCTAGCCCAACGCCCGACTCAAAGTCACACGAAATCGACAGTCCGCGCATGGACGGCCCCGGGATGTAAATCAATCAACTTGGAGTTTGACGAACACAATGGCAATGTGCAACATTCCTGCTAAGCAACGCATTTGTTCCCTTGCGTGATCCGATAGCTCACAGGATGCCTTCGAAGTTCGGACGGCGCAGCCACCATGCCCCACTTGGCATCCGTCTCACGGATTGTTCGACGCAATAACAAGGAACGCGTATCCATGAGCGCGATTGCACATCGCATGCCACCGGAAACGGCAGTTCTCGGCTTGCTGGAAGGTATCCTGTCGTTTGCCGCAATCTGCACGGTCATTCTTCCGGGGCACCCGAACGTTGCTGTCGCGACCACGGCCGCCACCGTCACGGGCAGCATCGCATTGGCACTCGGCATCACGATTCTTCTTGGCGCCTTCGCCCTGACCGCAGGGATGTACCGCCCGCATCCCGCACAGCGGCCTGTGCGACTGGTCTCGGCTGAATCGGCCGCATTGGTCTGTTTTGGGTTCGTTCTTTTCTTCTTGTGCGCCGAGCTGACTAGCCCTGCGGGCCGGGAACTCGTGCTTGCCTCACAGCTCCTCGGCGGCTGGGGCCTTGCAGTCATGACCGCACGCGCCCTGCACGGGCTGACGCTGCGCTACCGCCCCCTTGCCCGGCGCGTCCTGCTCGTGGGCGATGCAGCCGATACCGGCGCGCTCCTGGATCGCCTTTCCGGGCTTCCGGGTTATCGGTTCGAGTGCGTGACTACATCCTGGCAGGATTGGGTCAGCGATGCTCTGGCGCAGCGGCGCGTCTGGGCGGTCGTTGCCGCCTCCTCCGTGGGGCAGGCTACGGATCCCAGGCTCCACCGCGGTGTGCGCGGCGTTCGGGTACTGACCGCCGCAGGCTTCCAGGAAAGATATCTGGGACAAATCGACCTGGATGCGCTCGTGCGATCCGACCTGCTGGATTCGCGCGGTTTCGCCGCCGGCTCGCTTTCCGCGGCGCTGAAGCGCACCTCGGACCTGACATTCAGCGTTGGCCTGCTGTTCGCAACGCTGCCTGTCATGATTCTGACCGCTATCGCAATCAAATTGGACAGCCCTGGCCCCGTCCTGTACACTCAGCAGCGCATCGGGCAGTTCGGCAGGCCGTTCACGGTGCTGAAGTTCCGCAGCATGACCGTTGACGCCGAGGCCGGAGGCGCCCCGCGCTGGGCACAGAAGCACGACCCCAGGGTGACCCGGGTTGGCCGGCTCATCCGCACCACCCGAATCGATGAGCTGCCGCAGCTCCTCAATATCATCCGCGGCGACATGAGCTTGGTCGGACCGCGCCCGGAACGGCCTCATTTCGTAGAAGAACTCTGCAGGGCGATCCCCTTCTACCGGGAACGGCACTGCGCCAAGCCCGGACTGACCGGGTGGGCACAGGTGAATTATCCCTATGGCGCTTCGGTCGAGGATGCGCGCGAGAAGCTCGCCTATGACCTCTATTATATCAAGAATCGCTCATTCCTGCTGGACCTTTTCATCCTCTGCGCGACGGTTCGGGTGGTCCTGAGCGGTGAAGGCGCACGCTGATATCAGCCGGAACCGGAGCGTTCCGTGTCCGGTTCCAGCCCCTGCAGCGGCAAGGGCGTTTTTTCTGGACCTGATCCGAAGGCGGTGCGATCTGCCTCCGTCATGATGCAGATGCCGGCCCTGTTCGCGCTGTATGCTGCCTGCGCCGTGGTCTATGGCGGACTGGCTGCGCTCGCGTTGCCGCGCCGCCCGCATCGTCGCGTGGAACTCTGGTTTTTCGCCGCCTGCCTCATGACCTCGGCCTGGGCAGCGTCGGTCGCGGTTGCCTGGCTCGTGCCTGGCCCGCGCCTGACCGCTTGGCTCGAAGTCGCCCGATCGGCTTGCTAGTATGGCTTCACTCTGAAGATGTACAGGCGGTCCCTCGGTGGCTGCACCCATGTCCGCACCATCTTCCAGCCGACCGGCGTCCTCGTGCTGCTGGTCCTGTCCGGCTGCACGCTGCTGCGCTGGGTCGGTGCCGCCCCCGTGCCGGGGTTGGAGATCGTCGGCCGGATCGGCGTCGCGGTGTGCGGCATCCTGCTGCTGGAGAATCTATACCGGAACACGCCGGCGGACTCACGCTGGAACATCAACCTACTTTGCGTCGGCCTGGGCAGCGTGTTCGCCTATGATTTGGTTCTGTACGCCGACGGCGCCCTGTTCCGGCGCCTGTCCGCCCCGTTGATCGCGGCACGGGCGCCGGTCATGATCCTGGCCGCCCCGCTGCTGGCGTTGGCCATCACCCGGTGCCGCCGCTGGGCCGCGGACATCCGCATCTCCCAGGACGTGACATTCCACAGTTTCACGCTGATCGGCTGCGGAACCTTCCTCTTGGCCGTCGCGCTGATCGGTGAGGTGCTGCGGAGCCGCGGTCCGGAATGGGGCAGCGTCGTCGAGACCACACTGATCTTCGCCGCCGTGTTGGCCGTGTCGGTCGTCGTGACCTCGGGCTCCGCGCGGTCACGCATCCGCGGCCTGGTGGTGGAGAACTTCTTCCACCACCGCTACGATTACCGCAAGGAATGGATGCGCTGCATTGATGCGCTGACCGCGCCCGAGGCTTTCGTTGCCCTTCACAAACGGGTGATCCGTGCCGCGGCCGAGGTGGTGGACAGTCCCGCCGGCGCCCTGTTCGTACGCCCGCCGAGGGATGTCGCCTTCCAGTGGGCGGGATCATGGAACATGCCGGCTGTCGTCCACCCGATCCCGCCGGGCCACCCGATCGTGCCGTTGTTCCGCGATAGCAATTGGATCGTGCGGATCGAGGATCACACAGAACCCGCCGCGTGGTTTCCCGACCTGCCGCGCGCCTGGATCGCGCTGCCCTTGAACCACTTCGGCACGCTGATCGGCTTCGTCGTCCTCGCCCGCCCGCGCGCCCGCTTCACGCTCGATCGCGAAGCCTGCGATCTGCTGCGCGTCATCGGGCGCGAAATCGCCAGCCGCGTGGCCGAACAGCGCGCCGAACAGGTGGTCAGGCAAACGCGCGATCTCCGCGAGTACAGCCAACGCTTCGCCTTCGTCATTCATGACATCAAGAACGTTTCCGGACAGCTCTCCATGCTGATGACCAACGCCGAGCAGCATGCCGGCAACCCGGAATTCCAGCGCGACATGCTGACCACCGTCCGTGCCGCAGTCGGCAAGATCACCAGGCTGCTGTCGCGCCTGGAGGCCGACCGGCAGGAGCGCAAGCACGCTATTGTTACGCCGGCCAATCGTATCCCGACCGTGGTATTGGGCTGCAACCAGGCGCACCGGTGCGATATCAGGCTGCTGGACCGCAGCGCGGGCGCAGGCGCCGGCATCGACCCCGATGCGTTCGATGCCGTCATGACACACCTGCTGAACAACGCGGCCGAGGCATCACCGCCCGGCGCGCCCGTCATTGTCGAGCTGCGCCCAGATGCGGCGACCCTGGTGATAGACATCATCGATCGCGGTCCCGGCATGCCGCCGGAGTTCGTCCGCGACGAACTGTTCCGCCCGCTGCGTAGCACAAAGGGCGACGGCCATGGCATCGGCGCATTCCAGGCGCGCGAACTGCTGCGCGACGCCGGCGGCGACCTGCTGGTACTGAGCCGGCCCAGCCACGGCACCACCATGCGGATCATCCTGCCCCGCATCCGCGCCGATCTGACCGAACTGATCGAGGCATAGGCGAACACCATGGCGAAGCCGAAACTGTTGGCCGTCGAGGACGATGAAGGCCTGTCCTCGCAATATCGCTGGGCCTTCACGTCCTGCGAGGTACTGACCGCGCATGATCGTCAGCAGGCCCTTGGCTTCGTCAGGCGCGACAGCCCGCCGGTCGCGATCGTGGACCTCGGCCTACCGCCAGACCCGGACGGCGTCAGCGAAGGTTTCGCCACACTGACGGAAGCGTTGCGGATCGCCCCACAGACCAAGGTCATTGTCGTCACCGGCAATGGCGCCCAGCAGCATGCGTTACGCGCGGTTGCCGCCGGCGCCTACGATTTTTGCGAAAAGCCCGTCCAGACAGACGTGCTGCGCACGATTGTCGACCGTGCCCTGCACCTCCACCGGCTGGAAGCAGAAAACCGCCGCCTTTCGCTGATCTCCGTCCAGATGCCGATCCAACGCATCGTCACCGCCGACCCGGCCATGCTGAAAGTCTGTCGTGATGTCGAAAAGGTCGCCACGACCAACGTGCCCGTGCTGCTGCTAGGCGAAAGCGGCACCGGCAAGGAGGCCTTAGCCCGCGCGGTGCACGACCTCGGCCCGCGCGCAAAGCACCCGTTCGTCGCCATCAACTGCGGTGCGATCCCGGAAAACCTGCTGGAGAGCGAGCTGTTCGGCCACGAACGCGGCGCCTTCACCGGCGCGGTGAAGCAGACCCTCGGCAGGATCGAGACCGCCAACAAGGGCACCCTGTTCCTCGATGAGAT
>DASQVN010000844.1:0-2369 GCA_035640755.1 Rhodopila sp. | reverse complement strand
CCAATCGGCCGCAATGCCGAACAGATAGCGGACGGCGGCGAGCAGCAGGTTGGGTTGCTGCTTCTCCGGCGGCAGCGTCAGCAGGAACGCGAGTGCCTCCGGGCTGTCGGCGACGCCGTTGGCGATTGCCTCGTACAAGGGTGAGCGCCCGTGCGCTTCCTCTTGCGCGAAACGGCGATAGCGCGATGCAAGCCGGGTAGCTTCTGGCTGCGGCATGGCTGCTGGTCGCTATCCCTGTCGGTTCGTCACTTCGATCATAGCGCGCACCTTGGGATAGACCTCGCGTGCCCAGCGCGATCCGCTGAACACGCCGTAGTGCCCGACGCCGCTTTGCAGATGATGGCGCTTGTGGCTGATCCGCACGCCGGTGCACAGATCGAGCGCGGCCATGGTCTGGCCGACGGCGCAGATATCGTCGCGCTCGCCTTCGACGGTCAGCAGCGCGGTGCGGCGAATCGCCTCGGGCCGGACCGCGTGGCCATGCCAGGTCAGGCGGCCCAGCGGCAGGTCATGGTCCTGGAACACCCGCTTGACGGTCTCCAGGAAGAATTCTGCCGGCAGGTCCATGACCGCATTGTATTCATCGTAGAATTTCCGGTGCTGTTCGGCGCTGAGCACGTCGCCGCCGACCAGGGCGCGGAACTGGTTCAGGTGCGCGTTGATGTGCCGGTCGATGTTCATGCTCATGAACGCCGTCAGTTGCACGAAGCCCGGATACACGCGTCGGAACGCCCCTTTGTAGCGCCACGGCACGCCGGCAATGAGGTTCTTCTCGAACCATTCGATCGGGTGCGACTTGGCGAGTTCATTGACCTTGGTCGGATTCGCGCGCGTGTCGATCGGGCCGGCCATCAGCGTCAGGCTGCGCGGCTGGGCGCGGCTGCCCATTTCCGCCATCACCGCGGTGGCGGCGAGCGCGGCGACCGCGGGCTGGCAGACGGCGATCATGTGGCTGCCCTCGCCCAGCACCTCCATGAACCGGATCAGGTGATCGACGTATTCGTCAAAGCCGAACCGTCCCTCCGAGAGGGGGATGTCGCGCGCGTTCCGCCAGTCGGTGATGTAGACATCGTGGTCCGGCAGCAGGGTGGCGACCGTGCCGCGCAGCAGGGTGGCGAAGTGCCCCGACATCGGCGCCACGACCAGCACGCGCGGCTGCACGATGTTGGTGTCCTTGTGGAACCGCAGCAGCGTGCCGAACGGGGTCTCGAATCGGGCTTCCTCGGCCACCGCCACCATGTCGTTGCCGATGACGACCGTCCTGAAGCCGAAATCCGGCCGGCTGTGGGTCAGGCCGCTGCCGGCCAGCATGGCACAGGCAGCACCGAAGTGGCGCAGCGGCGGCGGCGTGTACTGACCAAGGTCGAGCATCCGCGCCATTCCCGCACCGAGCCGGGCTATCTGGCGTGCCGGGAACAGCAGGTCGGACTGCGCTTGGTAGAGTTTATAAAGCATCGCCTGCTGGGTCACATTGCCTCTGTTGCCATATCGTCACGCTAACATAAGCACTCGCCAGAAGGGTTGAGCGACTGCTATATTGCGGCGCAGCATGCCAGGGCGCACAGGGGTTTGTCACCATGGACGAAGCGACGCTTCTGATCAGCAGCAAGAATTACTCGTCCTGGTCGCTCCGGGGCTTCCTGCTGACGCGCCTCGCCGGCCTGAAGGCCGAGGAGAAGGTGGTCGATCCCGACGATCCGGTGAACCGCAGGGAACTGCTTGGGCAATCGTCATCAATTCGGATTCCAGCGTTGATGCACCAGAATGTGGTCGTTTGGGATACACTTGCAATCGCAGAGTATCTCAACGAAACGTTCCCCGAGGCCGGCATGCTGCCGTCCGAGCCGCAGGCGCGGGCGCTGTGCCGGTCAATCTCGGGCGAGATGCATTCCGGATTCGTCGCGCTGCGGGAGGCCTGCCCGATGAACCTGAAGCTCTATCGCCCGAACTTCGCCATCTGGTCGGCGGTGCAGGCGGACATCGGCCGCATCACCGAGATCTGGGAGGATTGCCTGACAAGATGGCGGGGGCCGTGGCTGTTCGGCGCGGCGCCGTCGATCGCCGATGCGATGTATGCGCCGGTGGTGACGCGGTTCCGCAGCTACGATATCCGCATGGAAGGTCCGTGCGAACGCTATTGTAGGCAGATCACCTCCTGGCCGGACATGCAGGAATGGTTCGCCGCCGCGCAGAAGGAGCCCGACCACATCGACGAGCTGGACATCGAATTCTGAGCCGCGGCTGCTTCGGGCGGCGACGCCGATCATGCTGCAGCCCCTCCAGGCTCACAACCTCCGGCTGTTCCATATCGGGGGAGTAATCGAACAAGTCGTGGGTCCAGACCGGTTGGCCTGACGATTTGTGGTGTT
>DASQVN010000843.1:0-2566 GCA_035640755.1 Rhodopila sp. | reverse complement strand
GTTCAGTGCAGTCAGCAAGGATTCAGCAGAAGGTACAAACATCGATAACCTCGATCCGTGTTACTTATTCCCTAGACCTAAGCTTCGGCACTCGCCCCTGCTGTGGGCTTGGCCGCTCGCTTCGCCTTTTCCGCCCCGGCCGGCGTCCCCAGCAGTTGCGCGGTCACTTCTTCAAGATAGGCCGCCTGCGTGCCGGTTTCCCGGTTCGTGAAGCCAAATCGCTCGCGCGCGACGCGGTGCATGCTGTCGATCTCTTCGATATGCTTCTGCGCCTTCAGCGAATGCGTGACGCTGGCGGCGTGGCGGCGGTGGACGTTGAGCGGATCGGCGACATAAGCGATCCTAGCGCCGGACGCGGCCAGACATTCCAGATAGATGCGCCAGTCGCCGGCCATGCGCAAGTCCTTCAAGTCGTTCCGGCACGCTGCAAGCGCGCGCAGCAGGGACTCGCGACGCCACAGCACTGAGCTGACATTGAGGATGGTGTTCTTGACGCCGAGATAGCGGGTCACGAAATCCCTGCCATCGAACACCTCGGTGCGCGACAGGGCGCCGGGCCCGATGGTGGCGAAATAGGGCTTGTAACTGGCATAGAGATGAGCGCCATCGGCATCGATGGATTTTGAGTCGGTGAAGCCGAGCGCGATTGCCGGGTCGGCCTTCATCAGCGCGAGCAGCCCGGAAAGGAAAGTGGGTTCGGAGAGATCGTCGGCTTCGGCGATCCACAGGAACTCGCCCTTTGCGATCTCGGCGGCCTTGGTCCACTGCGCAAACACCGAGCCGGAGTTCTGCTCGTTGATGACGAGGGTGAGATCGCGCTGGCGCTCGTCGGCGAGCTTCATGATGACGGAGATGCTGTCATCGGAGGAGCAGTCGTCGAGCACGATGATCTCCTCGACCGGATGATTCTGGTCGAAGATGGTGTAAAGCCGCTCCGGCAGGCAGTGAGCGTAATTGTAATTGGGGACGGCGACCGAAACGGTAGGCAGCGAGGGCACAGCAAGCCGCAGGAGATCGCGGACGTAGTCCGGGAAAGCGAAGTTGGTCTGGATGATCTCGGTCATGCGCGCGCGCTCGGCCTCCGAGGGCGCCCCGCGCAAGAAGTTCTCGACTGCCTGTGCCATGGCCGGCACGTCGCAATAGGGCACGACGCGGCCGACATTCTCCTTGAGGAGAAAGCCGGGGATGCCGCCGGTATCCTGGAAGGCGACCACGGGCACGCCGACGCTGAGCGCTTCCAGCGCCACCGTCGGGAACGGATCCTCGCGCGAAGTCAGGGCGTAGACATCGGAGGCGGAATACAGCGCCTGCATATCAGAGCGGAAACCAGCCAGATGGAAGCGCCGCGTAGCTTCGGCGCGCTTGATCTCCGGCCCAAGCCACTCCTGCAGCCCGGGGTCGATGCCGCCGGCCCAGCAAAAATGCACGTTGGGGTTGTTGCGTCGCACCAGATTCCAAACCTGCAGGAACAGGTCGAATCCCTTGCGCAAATCGGCATAGCCGACACCGAGCACCATCCTGTCTGCAGGCGCTATGCCGAGTTCCTTGCGAACAAGAAGCGCCTCGGCCGGTGCCGGCTCCATCTGCTTGTAGCTGCCCTGGGCGCGGATCAGGAAGCGCTCTTCGCTGGCATCGAGCTCGAGCGCCTCGACCAGCCTGTCACGCACGAATTCGGATGCAAACACCACACGGTGGGCGTTGCCGATCGCTATGCGCGCAGCGTCCTCAAGGTTCTTCTCCCGCAGGATCCGCGGCAGCTCGTGCACCAGCAAGACGGTGCGGAAACCTGTCTCGACGAGGAATTTTGCGGCACGGCCGCTGGCTGTGGTGTTGACGATCGCGGATGAAAAGCCCTTTTCGCGGAAATGCCGCAGGCTCGCCGGAAGCTCGGAGGCCCGCTTGAGTACGGTCAGCGGCGCGACCGCCGCGTACTCCGTTTCCATGGCGCCCCCGGCGAGCAAAAGATACTCGACCTCGATGTTGAAGGCGCTGCGCAACGTCTTGCCGATGTTGAGCAATAGATGCTGCGCGCCGCTCGGGAACGCATCATGGCCAACCAACAGAATTTTCGGCGACGATAGATCGCGCGTCAGGCCGCTTGCCGCCCGCGCCGTTGCGTTCAGATAGGCCGAGCCGAAATGCAGGTCCGGTTCGAGATAAGCGCCTTCGCACCATTCATTCCACGCATTGACACAGACAAAAGGCTCGCCAAAAAAGCTATGCTTCTGCGCCTGGTCGACCAGAGCCGCCAGCCAGGCTTCGTATTTCTGCGGCGTGGATCCCTGGATCACGAGACCGGTGCCCTGCCGGCGCGCGTCATTATCCCAACTCGGCACCACCGTCTTGATCAGCGGGAAACTGGGCCGCGGCTCCTCGATCGAATATTTGGCGACGTCGTCGTAGCTGTAGATCTGGCCCGAATAGGTATCGTCAAGGATCTTTGCCTCGGCATTGACCAGCGGCACGTATTTGGTGAGCTTGTGCGGCGGGAACTCGATGGCGCCGTCCATGCCGTTCGGACCGGGATCGTAATCATCAAAGCTCTGGCTCATGATGATGATCGGAT
>DASQVN010000842.1:0-7264 GCA_035640755.1 Rhodopila sp. | reverse complement strand
TCAGGTCCTCGGCATGCGATGCCCGGTCGGTTTTGATGCCGAACACCCGTGCCCCCGCCATGCGCGCGGCGATGCCGCCCACCGCCCCCGACGTGCGGGCGATGCGGCGCAGCTCGCCGAACAGGTTGCTATCGGACATGGGCGATCCGGGGGGCGGCCCGGGCAACGATCCGGGGCTCGGGTGCAGTCATCAGGCAGCTCTCTTTCGGCATTGCATCATCAGATATTTGCCGAACGCCGGCAATTGCAACCTGAAGGCCACTCACCTCCCACCCGACCCCCAGGGCCGGCCGCCGCTACCCGCTCTTGCCCTGGTTCTCCAGCGCCTCGGCCAGCCGCTGCGGATCGACCTTCACCTCCACCCCGGCACGCTCGGTCTGCAGCAGCATGATCGCGCGGGAGTCGCGGTTGCCCCAGCCGCGGTTCAGCCCCTCCGCCAGATCGGCGAGCGCAAGGTTCGCGAGCCGCATCGGCACGTTCAGCTCCCGCCCCAGCGCCGTCGCCAGCGAGACATCCTTGTGCGCCAGCCGCAGCGCAAACGCCGGCGGCTCATACTTGTTGGGCAGGAACTGGTCGGTCAGCGACTCGAAAGCGCCGCGCCGGCCGATCGCGCCCTGGCGCACCGCTTCCCAGATCGCCAGCGGCTCGATCCCCGCCTTCACGCCCATGCTGAATACCTCGGCCGCCGCCGCGGTGGCAATGTAGCCGTAGCAGTTGTGCACCAGCTTGGCGACCGACCCGGCGCCGATCGGACCGATATGGCGCGCCGCGTCGCCGATCGTATCCAGCACCGGCTTCCACTTCTCGAACACGTCGGGATCGCCGCCGCACCAGATCGCCAGCTTGCCCGTCGCCGCGCCGCGCGGCCCGCCGCTCACCGGCGCATCGAACAGGTACGCGCCCTTCTTCTCATAATCGGCATGCGCCTTGCGCACCACGGTCGGCGAGTTGGTGGTCAGGTCGAAATACGCCGTCCCCGGCCTAATCGCCGACAACAGCCCGTTCGCTCCATGGCTGACCGCCTCGAACTCGGCCGGCCCCGGCAGCGAGGTGAAGATGATGTCGCACGCCTCGGCAACCGCCGCCGGGCTGTCGGCCCACACCGCGCCGTCACGCAGGTGCGCCGCCGCCGCCTCCTTCCTGATGTCGTGCACAAGAAGCGCATGCCCGTCCTTCCGGATGCCCTTCTGCAGATTGGCCGCCATGCTGGCACCCATGGTGCCCAGGCCGATGAACCCCGCCTTCATGTTTCCCCCGCCGCTTGCCGTTACGGATTCTGCTCGAACACCTCACGCGCAATGTTGGCGGCGGACATCGCAGCCGGCCAGCCGGCGTAGAACGCCACATGCGTGATCATCTCCGACAGCTCGGTCTTGGTCAGCCCGTTGTCCAGCGCCCGCTGCAGGTGCCCGCGCAACTGCTCCGGCCGATACGTCGCGGTCAGCACCGCGCAGACGATCAGGCTGCGGTCACGCTTCGACAGCTCCGGCCGCTCCCAGATGTCACCGAACAGCACCTGCTCGGTGAGTTCGATCATCTTGGGCACGGTGTTGCGCACCCGCTCGCGCGATGCCGAGGATGGGGTCTGGGCCATGGCGTTCCTCCTCCGTCTGGTTGGCAGCGGACGCATTGCACACCAGACCCGCGCGCCTGTCCAATCGGGCACCTGTCCAATTCCGCGGACCGAACTGTCCCGATCCCATCGCCGTGCAGCCCTGCAGCGGTGCCCGACGAAACGCACGACACAGCCGCCCCGGACGTCCATCGCCTGCCAACCGTCACCGACGTGATGCGGATACGCCTGCCACAAGCGCCCTCAGGGAACCAAGGATCCCGGAACGATGCGACAGGTTACCATTTGCAATATGCGGCCCTGAGCGGCCGGGCAAGCGAAACATTGCCTCGGAAGTGGCTGTTATCGAACGGCAATTTCCCGGGCAGCCGACACATATCGACATGACATGAAACGCCCATCCGGCCGCTTTCGGGCTATCCCGAAATATTTGTTGAACGAAAATGAGCTTTCGGAAGATCCGGGAGCTCCCAACAACGTTCCGGGAACCTAGATTTTGACCAATCCATCCGGGTATTTTCAGACCAGCAATGGTGCAATCGTCGACCCGAACGGCAACGCCTTCGTCGCCCATGGCATCAATGTCATGGAGGGCAACGAGCCGTCCGCTGCGACGCTGCAGCAGGACTTTCCGGGAATTAACTTCGTCCGCCTGGCCATTTACGACTACGCGAGTCCCGACAGCCTGGCGTCCTACGTCAACGATCTGACGTCGCACGGCATCGTGGTCGAGCTTGAGGACCACAACAACAACGCCGGCAACGCCGGCGGCAACCAGGGCCAGATCTTCACCGGCCAGGCGCTGGACACCGAGCTGAACTGGTATTCCGCGATCGCCTCGGCCTTCCAGAACAACCCCGACGTTTGGTTCGGGACAAATAACGAGCCGTCGGAAATCGATTCATCGGGCAACACCAACCCGGCCGCGCTCTCCGACTGGCAGAAGGCGACCTACGACGCCATCCGCAACGCCGGCAATTCGAGCCCGATCCTGCTGGAGGCCAACGGCTGGAGCAACAACGGCCAGCCGGTGATGGCACAGGGCTACAACGCCGCCGATTATTCCGGCATGACCAACACCATCTGGGACATCCACTTCTACGGCTGGCTGACCGGGTACTCGACCGACCAGGGCACGAACGACAGCTTCCTCAACCAAATGGCCCAGCAGGTTCAGCAGATCCAGGGTGCCGACGGCACGATGCCGGTCCTCGTCGGCGAATACGGCAACTCCACAACCGGCATGGACATCGATGCCAACGGATACCAGGTCGTGCAGGCGGTGCAGGACAGCGGACTGAACAGCGCGGCATGGGCCTGGGGCCAGGGCAATCCGGGCGATGGCCTGATCAACGGCGATGGCTCGCTCAGCGGCTACGGCCAGCAGGTGGCCGCCGGGATCACCGCAGCCGCGGCACAGGCCCCTGCCCCGGTGCAAGTCTCGCCCGCGCCGCCAGTCTCATCCCCCGCGCAGGACTCGGGCTCGACGCCGGCAGGCACTCAGCCGGCCACCGGGTCGAGCACACCCGCCTCCACAGCCTCGGCAATCACACTGAATGTGGCGGAGGACGCCGGCCAGGGCGATGCCCAGTTCACCGTCAGCGTGGACGGCCAGCAGGTCGGCGGCGTCATGACCGCGTCCGCGCTGCAGTCCTCGGGCGACAGCAACGTCTTCACGCTGACCGGCGACTGGGGACAGGGCGCACATGACGTGCAGGTGCAATTCCTGAACGGCCCGAACCTCTACGTCAACACGATCGGCTACGACGGCACCACCTACGCTGGCACCGGTTCGGCGCTGACCGCCGGCGGGACGGCGGATGTCACCGTCGGCGCGGCCACCACCGCCGCCCCGCCCGATACGCTGACCGTCCACCTGGCCGAGGATGCCTGGAACGGCGATGCCCAGTTCACCCTGTCCATCGATGGTCAGACCGTCACCACCCCTCAGGCGGTCACCGCGTCCTACAGCGACGGGGCCTGGCAGGACCTGACCATCAGCGGCGATTTCGGGTCGGGCACGCACGACATCGGCGTCACCTTCACCAACGACGCCTACGGCGGCTCGTCGTCCACCGACCGGAACCTGTATGTCAACGGCGTTGACTTCAACGGCACCCACTATGGCGCCGACGTCACGCCGCTCTACTCCAACGACACGGCACACTTCACCGTCTGAGACCCGCCGCGTCTGAGCCAGCCCCGGCAGCCGCGCCGCTGCCGGGGCCCGCCATTGACCGACCGTGTCACGGCATCGTCGCCGTGCTGCCGCCATCGACGATGATCTCGGTCGCCGTGATGAACCGCGCCTCGTCCGAGACCAGGAACAGCACGGCGTGCGCGACATCCCACGCATCGCCCATGTGCCCCATCGGCACCGCCGCGTTGCGCGCCTCGATCAGTTTCTGCGCATCATTGCCGCCCACCGTGCGGGCCAGCCGGTCCTCCACCAGCGGCGTGTGCATCAGCCCCGGCACCACCGTGTTCACGCGGATCCCCCGCTTCGCATAGGTCCCCGCGACCGAGCGTGACAGCTGGATCACCCCGGCCTTCGAGGCGCTGTACGCCACGTGCGATCGCCCGCTCGAGAAATCGTTCCGCATCGCCGCGACCGAGGCGATGTTGACGATCGCCCCCCGGCCCTGCTCCGCCATCACCGGCAGTACATATTTGCAGCCGAGGAACGCGGTCTTCAGGTTGAAGTCGATCTGCCGGTCCCACACCTCCTCGGACATCGCAACCGGATCACCGGGCGCCGACCCACCGACATTGTTGACCAGGATGTCGATACGCTTGAAGCGCGCCAGACAGGCCTGCACCATTTCCTGCACGTCGGCAGCATTCATCATGTCGCAGCGGTGCGCATGACATGTACCACCTTCGGATTTGATGATCGCCTCGGTCTCCTTCACCGCCTCTTCATTGATGTCCAACAGAAACACCGCCGCACCCTGCCGCGCCAGCAGCACCGCGGTGGCCTTGCCGTTGCCCCACACCTTGCTTCCTGCCGGCCCGACCGACCCGGCACCCGCAACGATCGCAACCTTTCCCGTCAAATCCAGCATGGCTGTCTCCTTCTCGCCGCAGCTACCGCTAACCCGCCGCGCGCGACCTGCCAAGCGTTGCGGAACTGCACTCGAAAGCAACGGATCTCCGGTATAATCCTGTAGAGGTGATCGCAACTATTCGTTTTCCGCCACGTTCCTGCGTAGAATCCACGGATTTCGACGAAGCGATTCCGTGTGGGAAGCGCGACAATCATGCCTTGTTGATAAGACGGCTGGCGATTCCTGCATAAAATGCAGGTAACGCTACGGGAGCGATGATGATGTCCTCAACCATGGTTACGGATCAGTTGAAACCAAACGATCTCACTTACCAAATCTTGATTGTTGGTGGCGGGATCAGCGGAACCTTGGCAGCCACGGTATTGGGCCGCGCCGGCTACAATGTCGGCCTCGTCGACCGCTACCCTGAATATCCGCGCGACTTCAGGGCCGAACATCTCGACGGCAGCATGATCGAAGTCCTGCAGCGGCTGGACTTGTTGCAAGATCTTACATTCGGTCTGTACAAAGGAGAAACAGTCGCCCTGGCCCGCCGCGGCCGCATCGTCGGTGAGACCGGGACACTGAACTTCGGCCTGCGCTACGAAACCCTGGTCAACCGCGCCCGCGCCATGCTGCCCGGCAATGTCGATGTCGTAACCGGCCGCGTGACGGATATCCGCACAAGCGAGACCTTGCAGCAGATACGGCTCGCCGATGGGCGCCGCCTCCGCGCCCGGCTGGTCGTCCTCGCCACCGGCCAGGGATACGGCCTGGCCAGGCAGCTCGGCATTCGCCGCCACGTGCTGCGCGAAAGCCACTCCCTCACCTTCGGCTTCGATATCGAGCCGCTCGACGCGCCCGCCTTCCCACACTCCTTCCTGGTCTACCAGCGGGAGCGGATCGCCGACCGGATCGACTACCTGGCCGCCTTCACCCTCGGCGCCCGCACCCGGATCAACCTGTTCACCTACCGCCAGTACCGCGAGCCCTGGACCAGGGCGTTCCAGGTCGATCCCGATCCCGCCCTGCGCGAACTGCTGCCCGGCCTCGAACGCGTCCTCGGCCCCTACCGCGCCCTCCGCCCCGTCGAGGCTCGGCCCGTCGACCTCTACGTATCGGAAGACTACATCCGCGACGGCGTCGTGCTGATCGGCGATGCATTCCAGGTCTCCTGCCCGGCCACCGGCATGGGCATGTTCCGGCTGCTGATCGATATCGAGCAGCTCGTCACCGTGCACGTCCCCACCTGGCTGCAGACCCCCGGCATGGACCGCACCAAGGTCGCCGCGTTCTACCACGACCCGGTCAAGGTCGCCTGCGACGCCAAGGCGCTGCACGACGCCGAATATCGCCGCAGCCTCTCGACCGAGCAGGGCCTGCGCTGGCGCCTGCACCGCGCCCGCGTCGGGGCCACCGAGCGCGTGCACGCCTGGCGCCACCGGCTGCCGACAGCACGGCATCCGCGCATCGTCGATCAACCGCATCCGCCCTCCCTCGCGCCCGGCTGACCAGGCAGACCGTAGCAGCGCGCAACCGATAAATGATCCAGCATCCTTGACTTTTGGCGGCGTAATCCCGATACCCCCGCCAGTACGCGCGCGGCTTCAAGGCACTTCGCATGCGGGAGCCTCGGCTGGACGACCGATCCGCCGCACCCGGCTTGCCTGACGACAGAGCAGTGGACGCGCGCGGCCGATATCGCATCTATGCCACACACTGGACCGCATTTGACCGACACAAACACGGCACCGCTGCACGCCGCCGACGCGGACGACCCGACTGTCGAGGCCCCCAGAAAAAAGGCGGCGCGCGCCCGGACAACCACGAAAGCGCCCACGAAAGCGCCGGCAAGGACCAGAACCGCAGCAACGCCAAGGCCCGCCACAGCCACCCCCAAAGCGGAAACCCAGGCGGCGGAAACCCAGACGGCTGAAC
The DNA here is from genome assembly GCA_035640755.1 of Rhodopila sp. Classification (GTDB taxonomy): domain Bacteria; phylum Pseudomonadota; class Alphaproteobacteria; order Acetobacterales; family Acetobacteraceae; genus Rhodopila. The sequence goes on along the minus strand of DASQVN010000842.1, from coordinate 706 downwards.
CCCAGACGCCCGAATCCCCGGCGGCCGAAGCGGCGCCAATCCCGGGCACCTCAGTCCGAGGCACGCCGGCAGCACGCCGTGCCGCCGCGAAGAAGCCGCGCAAGGCCGCGGCGGCGGAACCCGCGACCGCCATGCCGCCAGCGGAGGCCGCGCCCCCTGCGAAGACCAAGGCGCCCCTGAAAACCAGGGCGCCGCAGAAGACCAACGCCAAGGCGGCGGAACCCGCAGCCGCCAGGCCCGCCGCTCAGGAAGCCGCCCAGGAAGCGGCCAAGGGCGCAGCGCAAGAAGCAGCCAAGGAACCGGCCAAACGGCCGGCCAAACGCCCCCGACGCCACGCGGCCAAGGCGCCGGCCGAACCCGATCTCCTGTCGCTCCCCCCCACGGCGCCTCAGCCCGCGCCCGCACCGGCAGCACCCACACCGGAAGCACCCCCATCGGCAGCGCCAGAACCTGCGCCAACGGCACAGCCCGAAGCACCAGCCCACCCAGAGCCTGCGGCCCCAACGCCTGCGGCCGCCCCAGAGCTTGCAGCACCGCCGGCCGCGGAACCGGCCGCGCCCACCCCCGCCGCCAAGGCGCCCGGGCCGCCGGTCGCGGGGCTGCCAACCCAGCCAGAGCCCACGCCCGCCGCCGAACCGCCCCCCCCGGCCCGAGCCGCGGCCATCCCCATCTCTGAGGGCCCGCCGCCGGAACCCGCGCGTCCCCT
>DASQVN010000841.1:0-3564 GCA_035640755.1 Rhodopila sp. | reverse complement strand
GATAGGTCCCCGGCTGGGAAAAGATCTGGACAAACCGATCATCGGTATCCAGCGGGCGCGACTTGAACGTCCGCGGCTCGGCTGCATCGACAACCGTATGCGGAATGTCGTCCCGGTTGACCCACACCACCTTCGTCCCTGCCGGGACCGTGATCGTGGCCGGCGAGAACGAGAAATTGTCGATATGCACCTCCTGGTCCGGCAGATCCGCAGCGTTCCTCTCCGTGGCATGGGGGGCACCGCCCCCCAGCACCAGTGAACCAGCCATCGTGCAGGCCAACACAAGCGACCGTCGCCGCATCATCAGTCGTCTCCATAGTCCTCAGGCGTCAGGCCGCGAGCGTGCTGTCCACGATCGCAAGATGGGTGTCGGTCATGACCCGCTTCACGCTCGTGATGCCCAGTACCGAGCGCAGCTCGCCCGGCGGCACCGTCTTGATCGGGCCGGGGCTTGGCGCAGTCCCCGGCACCGGCTGCGGGAACGCGGTCGAGCGTGCGGTATGGAACGCGACGTTGCCCTCGACCTTCTGCATGATCTGGTGGATGTGCCCATTCAGCACGGTGACCGACCCGAATCGCTTCAGATACGACAGCGCCTGTGCGGCATCGTCGGTGCCCCAGCCCCACTCCTGATAGACGGTCCACAGCGGAATATGCGCGAAGACGATGATCGGCTGGCTGCTGGCACGGTCCTTCAGGTCATCTTCCAGCCACTCGATCTGTTCTGCTCCCAGGTTGCCGAGGCCGCCGGACTTCAGGTTCTGCACGTTGTTCAGGCCGATGAAGTGCACGCCCTGCTGGTCGAAGCTGTAGTAGCCCTTGCTGCCGCCCCCCGGGGTGCCTTTCCTGGTGAAACGCTCGAAGAACGGCTTCCCGTCCTCTTCCAGCACGTCGTGCTCGCCGGGGACGTAGTGCGTGTCCATCCCGGCACCCTTGATGATCTGCTCCGCCGTGTCGAACTGATCGGCGCGCGAGAGCTGGCTGACATCCCCCGTATGCAGCAGCAGCGGGGACGTGCCCTTGACCGTCTTTACCTGCTGCATCGCGGCGGCCAGCGTCCCCGCGACATCGGTATTCGGCGGGTTCTTGAACCCGATATGGCTGTCGCTGATCTGCACGAAGCTGAAGTCGCCGCCGGCCTGCGTGGCGGCCAGCGCCTCACCGCCGCCCAGCAGCGCCGAACGCGGCACGCCGCCGGTCACGGTCCACACCACGCCGGTGCCGGCCCACAGCATGCATTTCAGGAACCCGCGGCGCTGCGCGTCAGGACTCTCTGTAGTCATGTCGATCGACGTCATGATGATCCTCTTTGCTGGCGTTGCCTCCATGAGACCGGGGTAGGGGGCGGTTTATTCGTCGCCGGCGCGAAATTTTTTCCACGGGCCGGTGTGACGCCGGACGGTGGGGCGCCGGGATGGTGGGGCGCCGGGATGACTGGGCGCCCACACCCCGCCGGACCCCGGCCGCCAGGCTTCCCGTCAGCCGCCGCCGCCGGCCAGCCAATTGAAGCCGTTGCCGCCCGGAGCGGCCGGCCTGGCCGCGGACGCCGCCGCGTCCGGGATCACCGCCGAGCGACCCTCATTCGGCATCCGTGCGGCGAATGCCGCGCCGCCAGTCCCGGCGGAACCCTGCCAGGCGGCCGGGCGCGCCGCCCCCGCCGGCTGTGCCGTATCGCCCGCTGCCTGGGCCATCGGCGCGCCCGCGGCCATCAGGCTGCACGCGGCAAGGCAGCCGCGTATCCATGCGTTCATCTCGACTCTCCTGAAACGTCTCGCAATCCCGAAGGAACTGGCCCGAAGGAATTGGCCGGACGACCTCGCCCAGCACCGAAGTAATCATCCCAGGGTGGTGAATATTCACCGCGGTCGAGAGAAAAGCGGATCAGGGGCGGCAGCACGCATCCGCGCGGCCGGTCAAGCGTCGCAACTGCTCATGTCTGCTTGGGTGCAGGCCCTCAGGTGTCAGCTTCTGTCCATCAGCAACCGCCGCGAGCGTCGCCCGTACCGACGTACCCGGTTGAACATGCCTCCGGCATGGGCGGTCGCGCTGACCCCGGTTCTGACCCACGCGCCGTTGTCGATGATCCGCGGCGCGATCCGGACGATCCGCTCAGTCTGACCGGGGTGCCATTCACTGATGATCCGCACTGCCTGATCGAAGTCAAAGCCGATCAGGCCGCCATCGTTCGTGATCCCTGACGGCGCGTGCATCGCCAGCCCGACCCCGCCATCCACAAGGTCCTCGATGTTGTCCAGGCGATCATCGATAAACGCGACGCTACCCCGATTCACCCCGTACCGATGCTCGATCGCCGGCAACGCCCAGCTTTTGCGCAGTCCCTTGCGCACCAGTTGCCACAGGGTGCCGTACGCCAGGGCGGCACGCAGAATGTCTTCCGCCGCCATGACGCCCGCCACCTCATGCTCGAGTCGTGCGGACCGCAGGATCACGGCCGCCTCTGCGCGCGAGCGGTGGGTCAGTACGACGACCGGGATACCCAGCCTCTGCAGCGCATCGTCCAACACGGCATGCAGCAGAATAAGCTCCGCCGCTTCGACGTACGGAGGCTGCGCATCGTAGACCACCACCCCATCCAGATCCAGGATCAGCAGCGAGATCATCGCCAGTACTGCAGCCCGTTCTCAGCCAGCCATGCAAGATAGTCATTGAAATAAGGGCTGTTGTTCGACCAGGGATACCATTGATACCGGCGGTGCAGGTACAGGTCGGGACTCCAGTCGCCGGAATCGTTCACCCCCTTGTACCAGCAGATGACCGCGATCAGGACGCGCGCCGCGCCCTTGCGCATGATCCGCTCCTTGATGTGGCGCGCCGTACCGCCGGTTTGGATCGAATCATCAACAACAACGACGGTCTTTCCGGATACATCGAAATCGAACGCGCCGTCGGTTTCCTCCAGTGTCTTGGTTCGCTGCTCAAACGCTGTCTGCAGCGCACGCATCGGCCGCGTGGTGAGGAATGCGGTCGGAATACCCAGCGCCTCCTTGACGGCAAAGAGCCTTCGCTTGAGACGGCTGCCTCGGCGCCGAAGATGAACCACGCGGAACGGAACATTCAGCTCATCGGCTGCGATCTTCATTGGCAGCAACGCGCCGTTTGCCACACCTACGAGCAGGTCAGGACGGATCGCGGCCCTGATCACGTCGGCCAGGTCGCGCGACAACGCCTGCGCTTCCCCCATCGTCATGTAGATCGTGCGGTCTATCTCCAGGAACTTCGCATAAGCACTCGATCGAGGTTGAACGCCGACCTGCGTTCCTGACATGGCTTGGTCCCTGGTTGTTGCTGAACAATGTCGTGTCTGCGCCGGCGGAAATCGCCCCGTGCTTGAGATACCCCGTGCTCGCCATACTCGATGATCGCGACACCGCGCGTCTTGATGGCGGCACCACGATGGCGGTACGCGGCGGCGGCCGCCAGTCACCCTTGCGTAATCTTCCGCGCGGGCAGCCCCGACTCGGCCCTGGCTGGCGGCGCATGCCTGACGAAGCATTCTGACCAGATGTGAATTTTTTTTGAATAGGTTTTGCTTCTGAAGCCACA
>DASQVN010000840.1:0-3322 GCA_035640755.1 Rhodopila sp. | reverse complement strand
TCGGCCGAGATGTACCCCGGCGCGGCATCGGCCGCGACGGATCCTCGATCTTGGCACCGGGTCGGGCATCCTGGCGATGGCGGCGGCGAAGCTGCTGCACCGGCCGGTGCTGGCGACGGATATCGAGCCGTGGTCGGTGCGGGTCGCGCGGGAGAATGCGGAGCTGAATGGGGTGGCGGGGCTGGTGCGGGTGCGGCTGGCGGATGGGTGGCGTGACCCAATGGTGCGTGGCGGCGGGCCGTATGATCTAGTGTTCGCGAATATCCTCGCGCGGCCGTTGTGCCTGATGGCGCGGGATCTGGCGCTGCACCTGGCGCCGGGCGGGGTGGCGATCCTGGCCGGGCTGCTGCGCACGCAGGTGCGCTGGGTGCTGTCGGCGCATCGGCGGCATGGGCTGCGGCTGGAGCGGGTGGTGCCGCAGGAGAACTGGGCAACGGTGGTGGTGCGGAAGCCTCAGGCCGGCATGGGGACACCGTAGGCGCGCGCGGCGGTGCCGGCGAAGAGTGCGGATTTTTCTGCCTCGGACGCGCCGGCGGCAAGGCGCTTGAAGGCGTTCCAGACGACGGCGTAGCTGCACCAGCGCTTCTGCACCGGGAAGTTGCTCTCGAACATGCAGCGGCCGGCGCCGAACAGGGCGATGGTGGTCTCGATCCAGGGGCGCCAGGCGGCGGCAACTTCCTGCGAATCGGGCGGCAGGTCGCGATTCGCGGTGTCGCCGGGCAGGCGGATGGGCAGCGCGCCCAGCTTGACGAAGACGTTCGGGCGGCGGGCGAGGGCGGCCATGCCGGCGCGCCAGTCGGCGAAGACCTGATCGCGCCGGCCGGCGTAGGGGCCGCCGAGGATCGGCGTGCCGACATGGTTCAGCACGATGCGCGTTTCGGGGAAGGCGGCGGCGAGGGCTTCGACCTCGGGCAGTTGCGGGTGATAGACCCAGGCGTCGAACACGAGGCCGAGGGGGGCGAGGCAGGCGAAGCCCTCGCGGAACTCGGGCGAGGCCAGCACGCCGGGGAGCGGCGCGACCTTGTGGATGCGGTCGGAGGCGTCCCAGGCGGTCGATTGGCGGATGCCGGCGAAGCGGCCGCCGCTGGCGGCAATATGCCGCCGCAGCAGGTCGCTGGCTCCGCGGCCGAGGCGAAGGTCGACGTTGCCGACGATGCGGGCGCACACGCGGGCGGGGCCGAAGGTGCCGCGCGCCCCCATGTCGGTCTCCGCCTGGGCGGCGATGCCGGTGACGAACTCGGTCTCACCGAGGGAGCGTTCCTCCTCCGGCCCGTCGGCGCGGTACATCGAGCGGCATTCCTCGAACACGGTCGCGATGATGTTGTGGCCGCTGGCGAGGTCGGCGAGGAGCTCGGGCAGCAGGTAGGTGTTGGTGTCGCGCACCCAGAGGTGATGGTGCGGGTCGATGATCGGCAGCGCGGGTTCCAGCGCCGGTTCGGTGTGCAGGGCCAGCCAGTCTTCGTTGACGGAGCCTGCGAAACGGTCCTTGTTGGGCATTGTGTGTCTCCCCCTGGTTTGGGGGAGACTATCACCTCGCGGCTGTCAAGTCCGGTTGGTGCGGCGGGTGACGCCGAAGGCCCAGGCGAAGCCGATGACGCCGCCTTTGGCGTAGGGCAGCACTGCCAGCGTCACGATCAGGAAGAGGGGGAGGGCCCAGGCGGCTTCGAACCACACGGACATGTCCCAGGTGCGGTCGGCCACGAACAGCAGCGGCACCATGATGTGCAGCACCAGGAAGATCGTCACGTACGGGGCGAAATCGTCCGACGGGTACTGTTCGTTGTCGTTGCCGCAGGCTGGGCAGGTCGGTTGCACCGAGAGGTAGCCTGTGAACAGCGGGCTCTGTCCGCAGGCGGGGCACTTGCGCGCGATGCCGCGTTGCAGCCCGGTCGCCAGATTCGGCGGTGAGCGCTGCGCGCTGAGTGGTGGATCCATCGATTGACCAAACGGCACAATTCATCTCCTGGCAATGCATGGAGGCTTGAACCGGTATCCGCTGGGGCGGTTTCGCCCACGAGGGCCAGACTTCCACACCCAAACTTCCATACGATGACGGCCCCGACGATGCCGCTTGGGCGATAGCGTTCGGTGGCCCCTGAACACACGGTGAATATAGCATCGGAGAATATAGCATGGGGCGTGCCGAGCGTCGTGTCCTATCCGGCCCCCTCCCAAGCATGGCTGTCCCCCTGTATCGTCGGGCTGTTCAAAGGAGGAAGCCATGCCCAGTTTGACCATTACTGCCACTGACGGCGCCGGCAGCTTCAATGCCTATGTCGCCGAACCGAAGGCCAGGCCGGCCGGTGCGGTGGTGCTGATCCAGGAAATCTTCGGCGTGAACCAGGCGATGCGCGACATCGCGGCCTGGGTGGCCGACCTGGGCTTCATTGCCGTCTGCCCCGACCTGTTCTGGCGGATCGAGCCAGGCATCGACATCACCGACAAGACCGAGGCCGAGTGGAAGCGAGCGTTCGAGCTGTTCCAGAAGTTCGACCAGGCGAAGGGGATCGAGGACCTGAAGGCGACGGTTGCCGCCGCGCGGAAGTTGAACGGCTGCAACGGCAAGGTCGCCACGATGGGCTACTGCCTGGGCGGGCGGCTCGCGTTCATGATGGCCGAGCAGTCGGATGCCGATGCGAATGTGTCGTATTACGGGGTGGGGCTGGATAATCTGCTGGGCGAGTTGGGAAAGGTGACGAAGCCGCTGCTCGTGCATATCGCCGACAAGGACGAGTTCTTTCCGGCCGAGGGGCGGGCCAAGGTGGTCGAGGCCGCGAAAGGGCACCCGCAGATCCGGTGCTATACCTATCCGGCGGATCATGCCTTCGCCCGGGTTGGCGGGACGCACTGGCACGGGTTGTCAGCGACGATCGCGAACGGGCGGAGTGCGGAACTGCTGGCCGGCGTTCTGGGCTGAGCGGGCCGGCGAAAAGGGGTTGACAGCGGGGCGGTGGTTGCCGCCAACAGCGGGGCGACCCGATCCGGCCATCCGCATATCGACGGCGGGGGTGGATGGCCGGGTCAAGCCCGGCCATGACGGATACGGGACGGGAGCGAAAGGAGACCAGTACCCCATGGACGCCACCACCCCGCCAGCCTCGGCCGGCAAGGGCCTTGCCAGAACCGCCGGGGCGCTGGCCGGCCTCAAGGTTGTTGATCTGACCCGCGTTCTTGGCGGCCCGTACTGCACGATGATCCTGTCGGACCATGGCGCGGACGTGATCAAGATCGAGCCGCCGCAGGGGGACGAGGTTCGCGACTGGGGGCCGCCGTTCCATGAGGAGGATGCGAGCTACTTCATCGGGGTGAACCGAAACAAGCG
>DASQVN010000839.1:0-2664 GCA_035640755.1 Rhodopila sp. | reverse complement strand
TCGGCGAGCTTCAGCAGCAGGCGCTGCCGTTCGGCCGGCCGGAATTTACGCCACGGGCCGTCGAATGCCTCGCGCGCGGCGGCAACCGCACCGTCGATGTCCTCGGCATCGCCTTCGGCAACCTGCGCCAGTACTTCGCCGGTGGCCGGGTTGTGCGTCGCGAACGTCCGGCCCGACGCAGCTTCGAGCCACTTGCCGCCGATCAGCATGCGCTTGGGCTTGCCGTCCAGGAACGGATGGATCTCGGTCATGACGTTCATGTGTCTGCTTCCTTCTGCGCTATATTGATCCAAGCATAGCGAACACGGCACCTCGCGTCCACCCGCATGACAGCGCCAGCATCGCGGACGGGCACAAGCAAAATTGCGCCTCAGATCCGATAAAGACCGGATAACCCGACACCGCTATAGCCATTCCGACATCACGGTGCAGTTGCATCCGGCGCGGGTCGCTGTATCCTGTCGGGAAGAGCGATATGAAGGCTGAGGCATGAGCGCAGGCACCGCACCCATCTTCATCGGCAACATTTCCTCCACCCCCGCGCTGCGGGCTCCCTCCGTGCCGCCCACTCTGCTGCCGCGCCATCCGACCCCGCGCCGGACGAAACTCTGGGAGTTCAACAGCAACCTGCACTGCTCGATCATCGGCACCTGCCTCTCGACTGCCGAACTGCGCAAGACCCTGGGCCGGGTCGGCGCCGCGGCATCCGATGCAACCGATCATGAGCTGCACGGCGTCGCCGTCACCCTCGCCGGCCGAAACGACGCGCCCGCCCGGCAGTTGCACAAGGCGCTGGACCAGAGGCACCGCTTGGCGGTCAGCCAGTTCGGCAAGGCCGACACGCCCGAGGCCCTGTCCGCGATGTGGCGCGAGGCGCGGCGCCGGGGCGACATCCCCGGTGCCTACTGGGCGACGCTCACTCATCCGTGCGCGACCCCCGCCATCATCCGGGAAGCATTCGGCGATGTGCACATGCTCTCCCACCTGGTCGGCGCCGCGAACCGCGCCGATATCCGCCGCCTCTGCGCGCTGGAGGCCGAGAAGGCGGCACTGGAGGAGAAGCTGGAGCGCCAGCAGCAGGCGCTCCATGATGCCGTTACGCGCCGCGACGCGCAGATCGCCGCCCTACGCCAGGCGCTGGCCGACCGTCTGGTGGCCGGTGTCCCGGCGCCCCCGGCCGAGGCGGCCGTCCTGCAAGAACTCGCGGCGGACCGGGAACGCCGGCTGGCAGCCGAAACCCGCCGCCGAGCAGCGGTGGAGGAACGCCTGGCCGCCGCCCTGGCCGAAGGCGCCGCGGACAGGTCAACGCGGGAGAAGGCGGAGCGGGAAATCGATGCGCTCCGCCGGGAGCTCGCCGCCATCGAGGCAGCATGGGCCACCCGGGCCGACGGCACCCCAGCCGACGCCACCCCGGCCGACGCCGCGCCAGCCCCGCGCCTGGACGGCACCACGCTGCTTTATGTCGGCGGCCGGCCCAATCAGTTGACGCATATCCGCCTGCTGATCGAGCATCTGGGCGGCACCCTGCTGCACCACGACGGCGGGTTGGAGGATCACCGCACCCTGCTTCCCGGTCTCGCCAGCCGCTGCGATGTCGCTGTCTTCCCGGTGGACTGCATCAGCCATGACGCGGCGAATGCCGTGAAGTCCGCGTGCCGGAACACCGGGAAGCGCTGTATCCCCCTGCGGTCTGCCAGCGTCACCTCGGTGCTGGCGGCACTGCGCACTACCCTGCCGGAGCGGGTGGCGTAACCGCACGTTCATCGCTGGTTCCCAGCCGGCCTGGTTGCAACTAGATTGGCCTGATGGCCAACCTGTCCGCTTCGCACGGCCCAGCCGAGCACGCCCCAGCCGACGATCCATCGATCGCCGAACTGATTGCCGCCCGCCCATGGCTGGTGTTGGACCCGCTGTCCGGCCTGATGCTGGACGACGTGCCGCTGATCCAGATCGCCCGGTCCGTCGGTACCCCAACCTGGGTCTATTCCGCCGCGGTGCTGCGCAATCGCTACGCCGCGCTGACCCGCGCCATGACGGATGCCGGGTTGGACACGCAGGTGCACTACGCCGTCAAGGCGAATGACAGCCGCGCGGTACTGGCGCTGCTGGCGGGCCTGGGCGCCGGAGCCGACGTGGTCAGCGGCGGGGAACTGCTGAAAGCCATCCACGCCGGCATCCCGGCACGGCACATTGTCTACTCCGGCGTCGGCAAGTCCGCCGCCGAACTGCGCCTCGCGCTGCAGCACGGCGTCGGCCAGATCAACGTCGAAAGCGCCGAGGAGTTGGCGATGCTCTCGGACATCGCCGTTGCCATGGGCCGCACCGCCCGCGTCGCGCTGCGCGTCAACCCGGGTGTCGATGCCGCAACCCATCACAAAATCACCACCGGCCGAGCGACCGACAAGTTCGGCATCCCGTATGAGGATGCGGCGGCGTTGTATGCACGGGCCGCCGCCCTGCCGGGGATCGAGTTGGTCGGCTTGGCCACGCACATCGGCAGCCAGATTCTCGGCCTCGCCCCGTTCCGCGACGCCTATGCCCGCATTGCCGATCTGCTGCGCGCATTGCGGGCACAAGGCCGACAGGTTTCTGTCGTGGATTGCGGCGGCGGCCTGGGCATTCTCTATCACAACGAGGCTGCCCCCTCCCCAGCCGGGCTTGCGG
>DASQVN010000838.1:0-9556 GCA_035640755.1 Rhodopila sp. | reverse complement strand
GCGGGCAGTGGACCTATCATGGCCCGGGGCAGCGGACGGCCTACGTGATGCTCGACCTGAACCGCCGCCACGGCCGGGTGCCGGCGCAGGATGTGCGCTGCTATGTCAACGGGCTGGAGGAATGGCTGATCCGCACGCTCCTCCGCTTCAACGTCAAGGGCGAGCGGCGGGAGGGGCGCATCGGCATCTGGGTGGTTGATCCCGCGCGCGGCACCGAATCGAAGATTGCTGCCATCGGGGTGCGAGTGACGCGGTGGGTGAGCTGGCATGGTGTGGCGCTGAATGTCGAGCCCGACCTGTCGCATTTCGCCGGCATCGTGCCCTGCGGGCTGCCGCAATATGGGGTCACCAGCCTGGCCGCACTTGGCATCACGGCGACCATGCAGGAGGCCGACACCGCACTCCGCGCCGCGTGGGATGAGGTGTTCGGCGATGTGGTATCTGAAGATATCGTAACGTTTTGCGACACGTCGGCATAGGGTTTGTCTGGCCACCCTCAGGGCTGGCGAGTACCGTTGTATGCGTCGGGTGCCCTGGCACGGCTGCCATGGGATGCCCACCTGTGAGTGCATCACGAGCTGCCGTGACCGGATGTTCATGACTGGATGTTTTTGACTGGGGGTTTCCGATGGCCAAACCGCTGCAAGAGCTTGCCGCAAACGGGGTTGCTGTGTGGCTCGACGATCTGAGCCGCACGCGCATCACCTCCGGCACGCTCGCCCGCTCGGTCGAGGCCGGCGACATCGTCGGCATCACCACCAATCCGACCATTTTCGCCAAGGCGATCGGCGCGGGCTCGGGTTATGAGGGGCAGATCCGCGACCTCGCCCTGCGTGGCACCGCGATCGGCGAGACGTTGCGGCTGCTGACCGGGTGGGACGTGCGCGCCGCCTGCGATATTCTGCGTCCGGTGTATGACCGCAGCGGCGGCCGCGATGGCCGCGTGTCGATCGAGGTCGATCCGCGCCTGGCCAACGACGCAGAGCGCACGGCCGCCGAGGCGCGCGGCCTGTGGTGGCTGGTCGACCGGCCCAACCTGTTCATCAAGATTCCGGCAACGCTGGCCGGCCTGCCGGCGATCACGGCAACGCTGGCTGAGGGGATCAGTGTGAACGTGACCCTGATCTTCGCCGTCGAGCGCTACAAGGCGGTGTTCGAGGCCTACATGGCGGGCCTGGAGCAGCGCCTGGAGCGCGGCGGCAGCCTGCAGGGGATCGAGAGCGTTGCCTCGTTCTTCGTCAGCCGGGTCGATACCGAGGTGGACAAGCGGCTCGCGGACATCCCCGATGAGGAAGCGCGCCGGCTGCGCGGCCAGGCAGGTATCGCCAACTCGCGCCTGGCGTATGAGCTGTATGAGCAGATGTTGCAGAGCCCGCGCTGGAAGGCGCTGGCCGCCAAGGGGGCGAAGCCGCAACGGCTGCTCTGGGCGTCGACCGGGGTGAAGGACAAGGCGTTCCCCGATACATTGTACGCCGTGGAACTGGTGGCGCCCGACACGGTGAACACGATGCCCGAGGCAACGCTGCAGGCGGTGGCCGACCATGGCCAGATCCGCGGCGACACGATCCGCGGCGCCTACGCTTCGGCCCATGCGGGGATGGACGGGCTGAAGCGGGTCGGCGTTGACATGAGCGACGTCACGCGCGTGCTGGAGGAGCAGGGGGTGGCGCTGTTCAGCAAGAGCTGGGAGGAGCTGATCGAGTCCGTCACCGCCAAGCTGAAGGATGCCGGGGCGGAGGTGCTGCCGGCTGGGGCGGTGAGCCCGGCGAAGGGCGGGACCCCGGCCAGCCCGGCCTCGGGCATGCCGCGGGCGGCGGGGCAGCATCACCCGGTGTAGGGACGTATTCGCCCGTGATCGTCACGGCCGGGCGTGACCGGCCATCTACGCACCACCGTCGAAGCGCGGATGGCCGGCCATGACGGAGAGGACACGGCGCGTCGAGTCCGAGGACGTGGCCCGGCCACGACGGTGAGCGCCTGTGGCTACCCTGCGCCCACGTTTGCATATCCCGCACCCGCCAGCCACGCCGTCACTGTCCACAGCGCAAGCATCACTACCTGTGCCCGCGGCGTCAGCGCCGGCGCCGGGCCATCCGCGGCGATCGGCTGGCCGCCGTTGAGTGCCAGGGCCGTCAGCGGAAGATAGACGACAAAGCTCGCCAGCGTGGCGAACAGCAGGCCAGCCATGCAGGCCCCCGCGCCGAACGCCGGCCAGACGCACAGCGCGGCCAGCGCATGGGCCAGGCCCGGCAGCCAGGGGCGGTCCGGCCGCGACGACGCAATTCCACCTGTCAGGACACGCCCCGTTTCAGCACGCATCGTCAGCCTCCCACCTCAGCCGCCAGGTTGTCATGGAAATCGAGCCCGGCGATGGTCTCCTGAACCACCCCGGTGCGGATCACGAAATCGCCGAACCGCTCGCCTGCCAGCCGGTCCCGCGCATAGGCCTCGAACAGCGGCGACAGGGCAGCCACGATTGCGTCCCCATCGACATCCCGCCGGTGCAGCTTGTTCAGCCGCCGCCCGTCGAAGGCACCGCCCAGATAGAGGTTGTAGATGCCTGGTGTGCGGCCAACCAGCGCGATCTCGGCCATGTAGGGCCGAGCGCAGCCGTTCGGGCAACCGGTCATGCGGATGACGATCTCATCGTCGCGCAGCCCGAACCGCTCCAGCTCGGCCTCCAGCCGGGTCACCAGGTCCGGCAGATAGCGCTCGCTCTCGGCTAGAGCCAAACCGCAGGTCGGCAGCGCCACACAGGCCATGGCGTTGCGCCGCAACCCGCTGACATTGCCCGCGTCCACCCCGTATTCGGCGATCAGCGCGGCCACCTCGGCACGCCGCTCGGGCGGGATTTCCGCCACGATGACATTTTGGTTGGTGGTCATGATGATCCGCCCGGTGCCCAGCGAGGCAATCGCGCGCAGGCCGCTGAGCAGCCGGCGGCCGGGCAGGTCGCGCACCCGCCCGTTCTCGACGAACACCGTGTAGTGGGCGGTGCCGTCTGCTTCCTCGGCCCAGCCCAGCCGGTCGCCCATTGCGGTGAAGGCGTACTCCCGGGCCGGCTGCAGCTTCACCGCCAGACGTTCGTTCACCAGCGTGGTGAACTGCTCCAGGCCCATGCGGTCGATCGTGTATTTCACGCGGGCATGCTTGCGGTCGGAGCGGTCGCCGTAATCGCGCTGTACGGTCACGACCTTTTCGGCGACGTCGATCACCTCCGCCGCGTCGCAGTAGCCGATGACGGTGCCGGCGCGCGGATAGGTGTCGGTCTCGCCATGGGTCATGCCCATGCCGCCGCCAACCGCGACATTGTAGCCGACGATCCGCCCCTGCTCGACGATGGCAATAAACCCGAGGTCGTGGGCGAGCACATCCACGTCGTTGTGCGGCGGCACGGCGAGGGCGATCTTGAACTTGCGCGGCAGGTAGGTGCGCCCGAGGATCGGTTCGTCCTCGATCACCCCACCGCTGACCAGCTCATCGCCGATCCAGATCTCATGCCATGCGCGGCTGCGCGGCAGCAGGTGCTGGGAAATCCGCCGAGCGAGGCCGCTGATCTCGGTGTGCAGCTCGCGCCGCCACGGGTCGGTGGTGGCGATGACGTTGCGGTTGACGTCGCCGCAGGCCGCGATGGTGTCCAGCCCGACCTCGTTCAGGCCGCGCATCAGCGGGCGCAGGTTGCCCTTCAGGATGCCATGGAACTGGATGGTCTGGCGCGTCGTCAGGCGGATGGTGCCGTTGGCACGCTCCTGCGCCAGCTTGTCGGCCATCAGCCATTGTTGCGGGGTCAACACGCCGCCCGGCACGCGCATCCGCGCCATGAAGATGAACGCCTTCTCCATGCGCTGCTTGCCGCGTTCGGCGCGCAGATCGCGGTCATCCTGCTGATACAGACCGTGGAACTTGGTCAGTTGCGTGTCTTCGTCGGAGATCGAGCCGGTCTCGACCCGCTCCAGCCCCTGCGCGATCGTGCCGCGCAGGAACCGGCTTTGGTCCTTGATCCGCTCGTTCGCGGAGAGCGGGCGTTCGGTTTGCATCACAGTATTCCTAAAGCGTGATGATCGAAGGCGGCATCGCCGTCGATCTGAATCACGCGTGCCAACTTAATAAACGTCGCGCAGATAGCGGCCATCGCGCCGGATCGCATCCAGCTCGGCCTTGGCAGCGGCCTCGTCCTGCCGGCCCTGGTCCGCCAGGATGCGCAGCAGCATCGCGTGCACGTCCTTCGCCATGTTGTTGGCGTCACCACAGACGTAGAGCGCGGCGCCCTCACGCAGCCAGGCATACAGGTCGCGGCGCGCCTCCCACAGCGTGTGCTGGACGTAGTGCTTCTCGGGCTGGTCGCGGCTGAACGCCACGTCCAGGCGGGTCAGCAGGCCCGACTTGATCCAGTCCTGCCATTCGACCTGATACAGGAAGTCGTGCAGGTAATTGCGGTGCCCGAAGACCAACCAGTTGCGGCCGCCTGCGCCCACCGCCTCCCGCTCCTGCAGGAAGCCGCGGAACGGTGCCACACCCGTGCCGGGGCCGATCATGATCACCGGCCGGTCGCCGTCCGCCGGCAGGCGGAAATGCTGGTTCGGGCGGAGGAACACTTTCAGCGTGCCGCCCTCCCGCCGTCGTGCCGTGATATCGCATGAGGCGACGCCGGCGCGGTCGCGGCCATGCGCCTGATAGCGCAGGGCGGCGACCAGCAGGTGCGCTTCCTCACCCACCGCCTTGCGGCTGGAGGCGATCGAATAGTACCGTGGCTGCAACGGACGCAGCAGCGCCGTCAACTGCTCGGCCGTCAGTTTCCCTGGCGCGAGTTCCAGCAGGTCGATGACCTGCCGGCCCGCGGCCCACTCGGCGGGCGGGGGCGTTATCCCGGTTTCGCGTGCAAAATCCTCAATCTGCTTCGGCGTCAGGGTGGTGATGTCGAGCCGGTCGGTCAGCGTCGCGTGCAGCGTCTCGTTGCCGGACAAACCCGTGGCGGTCAGGACCGCGTCGACCAGCGCCGGGTCGTTGGACGGCACGACGCCGAGGGCATCGCCGGGCTCATACGCGATGCCGGAGCCTTCCAGCGAGACAGCCACGTGCCGCGTGTCGGAGGTCGAGCGGCTGCCGGTCAGGTGCACATGCTCGGTGATCTCGGCTTCGAACGGGCGGGCGCGGGTGTAGCCTTCGGCGGCGGGGCGGGCGAAATCGACGTGGATGACCGAGGCACCGGCATCCTTGCCCCCGACCTCGGCGTTCAGCTTTTCCAGCGTCGCGTCGATCCAGCCGCCGGCCGCGGCTTCGTAATCGACATCGCACTCGATCCGGTCGGCGATACGCGCGCCGCCGAGGGATGCAATACGTTCGTCGATACGCTGGCCGGTCGCGCAGAACTGGGCGTAGGCGCGGTCGCCCAGCGCCAGCACGGCGTAGCGGGTCTTCTCGAACCGCGGGGCGTCGTCGGCCATCAGGGCTTCGAAGAAGTCCACCGCACGCTGCGGCGGGTCGCCTTCGCCCCAGGTGCTGGCGACGATCAGGAGGTTCTCGGTAGCGGCGGCCTGGGCCGGGGTGAAGTCGGCCATGTCCACGACCTTCGGCGCAAAGCCGAGCTTGGCGGCGGCTTTGCGGGCCTGGGCGGCGAGGGCCTCGGCGTTGCCGGATTCGGTGCCGAACAGGATGGTCAGCGGCGCGCGTTTCGCCGGCGGCGCGGCGGGCACCGCGGCCTGCGGATCGTTCGCCGCCTGCAGGCCGGCCAGGTAGCCCGACAGCCAGGCCCGCTGTTCCGGCGTGGTGACCGAGATCACCTTGTTGAGCGCGGCGATCTGCTCCTCCGCGAACGGCGCGGTATTGGGAAGCACGGGGGATCGGGACATGAACGGCTCCTTTAAGCCTGGGCCTGGCAATCCTGGGCTTGGGCAGCGTGGTGCGGGGGCATGGCGGTCATCGGGCTGGTCTGCTGCCATCCGGCCAGCATCGGCCGGAGCGCGAGCACCGGGCCGACGACGATCAGCGTGGCGGCGCCCTGAGGAATGTCGGCAACGGCCTGCGCGACGGTCGCGAGCGTTGCCATCCGCACATCCTGGTTAGGGCGGGTGGCGTTGCTGACCAGCGCGATGGCATCGTCGGGGGCGCGTCCGGCCTCGATCAGCCGCTGGGCGATCTGCGTGATGCGGCGCTGGGCCATATAGAAGACCAGCACCTCCGACCCGCGCGAAAGCGCGTGCCAGTCCACGTCGGCCAGTTCGCCGCTGGAATCGTGGCCGGTGGCGAAGGCGACACTGCGGGCGAGCTGGCGGTGGGTCAGCGGGATGCCGGCCGAGGCAGTGCCGCCGATGCCGGCGCTGATCCCGGGGACGATGCGGAACGGGATGCCGGCGACGGCCAGTGCCAGTGCTTCCTCACCGCCGCGGCCGAACACCAGCGGATCGCCGCCCTTCAGCCGCACCACGCGCAGGTTCTGCCGAGCAAGCTGGATCAGGCGGCGGTTGATGTGCATCTGTTGCGTGCGCACGCCGCCGGCGCGCTTGCCGGCCGGCTCCTGACGAGCATGCGGGGCCAGGCTAAGGATATCGGGCGGGATGAGCGCGTCGTGCACGATGACATCGGCCTGCGTCAGCGCGTGCAGGGCATGCAGCGTCAACAGGCCGGGGTCGCCGGGTCCGGCGCCGACGAGCCAGACCGATCCGGCATCAAAGGTTGGGGGCAGCAGGCCCGGAATGTGCATCGGTACCGGAATGTGCATGGGTAGAAGGCGTCCTGATCGTTGGGCCCGTGCGTGATCCGTCGGTCGGTACCCGCGAGACGCTTAGGAGGATATTTTTCCCTAAAACGCAATAACCCCTCGAAAAATAAGAAAATAATTCGAAAAGCGCAGGGTCTCGTGCAGTGTGCCTTCTCCCGCTGACCGGCACGGAAGAAAAACCATTCACCCCGGCGCGGCACATGCACCGTGCCGCGGATGCACGTGGACCCTACACGCCGGTGGGAAACAGACCTTGAAGGGTGTTGAGCAGGTCGCGCCACGGGCCTGCGCTGTAGGCCGGCAACTCGAACCGCCTCAGGGAGGTCAGGAAAAAATGAGCCTCGCTGATGTACTCCTCGGCCAGCCCGGTCCTGCGGAGCGTGGCCTTGACCGCGACGTTGTTGACCGGCAGCAGCCGCCGGATCAGGGCGTTCGTTGCATCCGTGGCATCGAAGCCGGATTCCTCCAGGTTCTGGTCGAGCGGCTTGAACTCCTCGGCCAGGGCATGGCGCATCCTGCGGGCGAGCGAATCGAATCGTTGCCGCTGCTGTTCGATCGTTGCCAGGAAGATCGCCCGCCGCTGCTGTTCCGCTACCCCGACCTGCGCCGCGTACGCCCGGTAGGCCCAGTAGACCGCCGGGATGAGCACGGCGCCGGCGAGCCAGTTTCCATATGCGCCCGGATCGAGGTGATCGGCCCGCAGCCGGCAGTTGAGCCAGTTCCGCGCGAGCGGTATCAGCGGCGATCCATGGCCCAGGTCGCCCCGGCAGGTCTGGCCGGCGAGATACAGCGGGAAATAGAGGACGACCGCCAGATAGACCGCCGTGACCGTGACCGCGACCCGTTCGCCCCATCCGCGCGTTCTACCTGGCATTGCTGCCTCTCCCGGAAATCGTTGTCGTCCGGGCGGGTGTAACGCGAACCGGGCCGGTTCGTCAGCGTGGGCCGAGCGGACTTCGGCGATTCACCATCTGGCCTCTCCCCGCGCCATTCCTGTATGACCGTTCACAACGGAAGGGACCGGAAACAATGGACGACGATTTCCGCAAGGCCGCGCTTGACTATCATCGCCTGCCGCATCCGGGAAAGCTCGCCATTGAGCCGACCAAGCGCATGGCGACGCAGCGCGACCTCGCGCTTGCCTACTCCCCCGGCGTTGCCGCGGCGTGCGAGGCGATCAAGGCCGACCCCAGCACCGCCTATGACTACACGGCGCGCGGCAACCTGGTCGCGGTGATCTCCAACGGCACCGCCGTGCTGGGTCTCGGCAATATCGGCGCGCTGGCCGGCAAGCCGGTGATGGAGGGCAAGGCGGTCCTGTTCAAGAAGTTCGCCGGCATCGACGTGTTCGACATCGAGGTGGATGCCGCCGATCCGGCCCGCTTCTGCGACGTGGTGGCCGCGCTGGAGCCGACGTTCGGCGCCATCAACCTGGAGGACATCAAGGCGCCGGAATGCTTCGCGATCGAGGCCGAGCTGCGGTCGCGGATGCGGATTCCGGTGTTCCATGACGATCAGCACGGAACGGCCATCACGGTCGCGGCGGCCGTGCGCAACGGCTTGCTGCTGCAGGGCAAGCAGCTTTCGGACGTGAAGCTGGTCACCTCGGGCGCCGGCGCGGCGGCGCTCGCCTGCGTTGATCTGCTGGTGTCGATGGGATTGCGGCCCGAGAATGTCACGCTGACCGACATCAACGGCGTGGTGCGCACCGACCGTGCCGGCATGTTGCCGAACATGGCGCGCTACGCCCGTGATACAGCCGCCACGACGCTGGAGGAGGTGTTGCCCGGCTGCGACATCTTCATGGGCCTGTCGGCGCCGCGCGTGCTGAAGCCCGAGTGGCTGCCGCTGCTGGCTGAAAAGCCGCTCATCCTGGCACTGGCCAATCCGGAACCGGAGATCGCCCCCGACATCGTGGCCAAGGCACGCCCGGACGCCATCGTCGCCACCGGCCGCAGCGACCACGCCAACCAGGTCAACAACGTCCTGTGCTTCCCGTTCATCTTCCGCGGCGCGCTCGATGTCTCCGCCACCACGATCAATGAAGCGATGAAGATCGCCGCGGTGGAGGCGATCGCCAAGCTGGCCCGCGTCGAGGCGAGCGAGGTCGTGGCCGCGGCCTACGGCGGCGCCGCGCCGGTGTTCGGCCCCGACTACATCATCCCGAAGCCGTTCGATCCCCGGCTGATCCTGGAAATCGCCCCCGCCGTCGCCAAGGCCGCCATGGACACCGGCGTCGCCCGCCGCCCCATCACCGACTGCCAGGCCTATCAGCGCGAGCTGGAGCGGTTCGTGTTCCGCTCAGGCTACCTGATGCGCCCGGTGTTCGAGGCCGCATCGCGCGACCCCAGGCGCATCGTCTTCGCCGAGGGCGAGGATGAACGCGTGCTGCGCGCCGCGCAGACCCTGGTGGATGACGGGATTGCGCGGCCCGTGCTGCTGGGCCGCAGGCACGTCATCGCCGCGAAGGTGAAGGAGATGGGGCTGCGCCTGAACCTCGGTGATGGCGTGCGTGTGCTCGATCCCGAGGCGGATTCTGATGTGTTCAATCCGCTGATTCCCGAGTATCAGCGCCTATCGGGCCGGCGCGGCACCCCGCCGGAGCCCGCGGCTCGGCGTCTGGCGACAAGACCTTCGGTCGCGGCGGCGATGCTGCTGCATACGGGGCAGGTGGATGCCGCGATCTGCGGCGGCACCGGCGGCTGGTGGCGGCAAATCCAGTATATCCTTCCGGTCATCCCGCGCCGGCCGGACGTGAACCGGGTCTATGCGCTGTCGTGCCTGATCCTGCAGACCGGGGTTCTGTTCCTCTGCGACACCTATATGGTAGTCGATCCG
>DASQVN010000837.1:0-5355 GCA_035640755.1 Rhodopila sp. | reverse complement strand
GTGGGCATGGTGGGCGGGGAGAGCCCGTCACGGTGGCCCGTCGCATCAGCCGCCGATGAAACACCCACGCTGCACTCAGTAAATACCAGCCTGGACAGGCTACCGCGCGAAACGAGTCCAGCGCACAGCGTGGGACGGATGTATGGCGGCAATTGAAGGGGCGGCAGATGCGCGGAACCAAGCCCATCCCAGTGCGAACGCCCGTGCCCTGTCTTCTATTGCATCGCATCGATCATCTGCGACGCCTTCGTCAGGTTCGGATCGAGCCGCTCATGCGCCTCCTCGCACAGCGTCTTCAAATAGGAGGCCTGTGCCCCAGTGATCGAGTCCCGACCGGCGTCGAGCGGGACTCGATCACACAACGAAATACGAACTGACAAATCAAGCACTTAAAGCCGATTTGGGGCGGCGCTGAGTCACAGAAGGCGACCCACCCCAAACGGCCTTCCCCCATCACCGGAAGTTCTGGACGATGATGCTGGCGAGCCGTTCACCTGGACCTGTCAGATCTTCAGGTGCGCGGCGGTCATGCCCGCCCGGCAGATTGGCCGGCGCCTCCACCTGCTGGCGTAGGAGGTCCAGCATCCCCTTGGCGACCAACTCGTCTTCATCATCGCAGGCAGTATGAAAGGCGGCCCGGAGCCTATCCGTCAGCCGGCGCTGGAGTGATTGGAAGATTGTCATCCCTCAATCATGACGGGACGGCGTTAAAACCATGTAAACACGGAATGCTGCCGTACGGTGTGAAACAGCACCCAACACCATTCGAACCGCCCGCTCAGGCACCTTAGGCGCATACCGGACCGACGTCGTCCGCTTCTCGGTTCAACCCAACCCATGCTTCTTTCTTTATTCCATGACTGACATCGCCGCCGGCTCTTGATCAGGCCAACTCGGCCGTAGCCCCTCAATGTCGGGATCAGTTCCAGACCAATCGTCAGGTGCCCTCAAGATCCGTATTCATCGCTCACATCGCCCCAGCGGATGAGAGGTCTGTATGGTCCAAGCCGAGGTCGGCACATCCTATTCGCGGCGTCGCTTGCTGCAGCTCGCAGGAATGGCCGCGGCAGCCACCCTGCCGCCGTCGGTGCTGCACGCTAGGCAACCAGACGCAGGTACTCCGGCCAGTCCGCGCGCTGCATCGGCAAGCGAGATGGCGTTCGGGGAGGTGTGGCAGACCGTCCGCGACCGGTTCTACGATCCACGTCTGCACGGGCTGGACTGGTCAGTGATCCGGGAGCGCTATCGCCCCGACGCCGCGGAGGCGACGTCCGAGGGCGTGCTGGCCGACATCATCAATCGCATGCTGTCCGAGCTGCATGCGTCGCACACCCGCTATTACACGCCGGACGAACCGGAGTATTACCAGGTGGCCGATATTTTCGCCCCCGCGCTGCGCCGGCGCGGACTGGAGCGCGCCTTCCCGGGCGGCCGCATCTCCTATCCCGGCATCGGCATCCTCTCGCGCATCGCCGCGCAAGGTCGGATTTTTGTCAGCGGCGTCATCGAGGGTACACCAGCCCAGCAGGCCGGCCTGCTCGCCGGTGATGAGATCATCGCCGCCGACGGGACATCGTTCCAGCCCGTCGGGTCGTTCCGGGGCAAGGTTGGCAAGACGGTCGCGCTGACAGTCCGGCGCGCCGACATGCTCGTGCAGGCAACGGTCACGCCGGTCGATCTCGAACCCAACCGGATGTTCCTCGAGGGCATGGAGGCCAGTGCCCATGTGGTGCAGGTCAAAGGCTGGCGCATCGGCTATGTTCACGTCTGGAGCTATGCCGGCTTGGCCTATCAACGGGCGCTCGAGCATCTCCTCGCGGAGGGGACGCTCAAGGAGGCCGATGCGCTGATCTGGGACCTGCGTGACGGCTGGGGTGGTGCAGTCCCCGAGTACCTCGATCTGTTCAACGCGCGGGCGCCGACCATGGAGACGATCGATCGCAATGGCGCCCGCGCGTTCGCAAACATCAAGTGGCGCAAGCCGGTCGCGATGCTGATCAATGGCGGCACCCGCAGCGGCAAGGAAATCCTCGCCTACGGTTTCAAGAAGTATCGCCTGGGCGAGGTGATCGGTACCCGCACAGAGGGGGCGGTGCTGGCCGCGACCGCGTTCCTGATCGGCAATGGCCTGTTATTGCTGGCAGTCAGTGACGTGCTGATCGACGGTGTGCGACTGGAGAGGGTCGGTGTCACGCCCACGATCGAGGTGCAGGCTGGCCGGGTCTCAGCAGAACACAGCGATCCTCACCTGGACGGGGCCGACGCGGTCCTGGCAGGAAGCTGAGCCTCGGACACGCGAGCGCCGTGGCGGACTGATGTCACGCAACGCGGTCGCCACGGCGTGGACGTTGGACCCGGCCCGCCGCAGGTGTCGCTTACGACGGCTTGCGGTCTGCCGTCGTCCGCGGCGGCGGCGTCGAATGATTAGAGGCCGGCTGCGAGGCGACGGTGCGTTTCCGCGTGTCGGTCGAAACCGACTTCTGTAACTCACAGGCGAAGGCTGGCGCGGTGGCGACAGTGAGGCACATGGCGGCAGCGAAGAGACGAGTCATGTCGCGATCTCCTGCGGAAGGTCGGCTTGCTCGCACGGTAGCAGATCATCCTGATGGCTCTGCTCCCTGGAGCATCGCGCTATGTGAGACTTGGTGCAAGATCGCCGCAGGCTGGCAGCATAAACTTATCGCCGTTGCGGCTCCCATTCACAACTTGCCAGCAGAATCGCGCTCATCAGGGGTTAACCCACATGATAAGCCCTGCATCGCGCTTAGTCTCGCCGAGGCTGCTGTCCCTGCCCCGCCGTAGCAATGCGGCTTATGGGCATTTGCCGAGACGCCTCCTCCCGCCCAATGCCAATCTGTTTCAGGCTCGGGCGTGCGGTTGCGCACCTTGACCAATGCCATACCAAGTCGCACCGTTGCACCTTACTTGCCGCGCCTGGCGGTAGATCCCAAAGCACGCTTCTGGAGCTTGATGGATGCGCATGGCTCGTTTCGGCGGCATCGACGTGCCGACCGCCCTCACCGGGCTGTCAGCAGCCGCAGTGTGTTACGCGGCTTGGCTGACCTCGATCGTCTTCTGTGCGACGCACGGTTCGCGCCCGCTATTGGTGGCCACGGCAGCATTCTTCCCGGTCGGTGTTGTGCATGGCATCGGCATTTGGTTTGGCGGCTGGTAAGCGCACCGCAACCCGCACGGCACGGCAGGTTGGCCCCTCCCGGTGACACTGGCGCCGGTCGGACCCGGACCAGGTTCAGCCGACGCGAGGCTGAAGAGCTCATGACGCAGCGCCCGGCGTTCCAACCGCCCGGTCACGCTCGTTCGCCAACAACCTCCGCGTTGGCCGCCACAAGCAAGGTGCGGCGGTCAGTGCCCTGTTCGATCTGAATCTCGAATGATGGCCCGCTCTCATCATCGACTTCGGTCAGTTTTGTCACACGCCAGCCCGGGCGTGCTCGCGCAGCGATCGCTGCCGCTTCGTCTCTGGTCATGTTCATCTCCTCTCGACACCTCGCGGTAAACGCGCTGACCACGCGGCCCGTTCGACTACCACGCGGCCGAGCGCGGTCGCTTCGGCTTTGCCCTCTGGCGTCCGTGCACCTGGCAACCACCCAGGCAGGCGCAGGGGCAGCGTTGCCGGCTGCTCAGTCCTTGTTGGTCTTCACGTTGGGCTCCTGTCTTTCCTCCCGCACAGGGTCGGGAAAGCTGTCAGCGACAAACATGATCAACGCGGTCGTCAGGCCGACCGTCACCCCCAGCAGCCAATACGACATGGCAATGGCAAGCCCGACCGCGCCGGTGATCCACACCGCGGCGGCGGCTTTGATGCCCTTGACGTCAAACCCGCTCTTGAAGATCACGGCGCCGCCGAGAAAGCCGATCCCGGACAGGAAGCCCTGCAGCGTGCGACTGATCGAGCTGCTGTCGGCTGCCATGAGCTGGCCGGCCAGCAGCATGTAGGTGGTGCTGCCGACCGCCACCATGATCATCCCGGCAATGCCGATCGGCTTGTGATGCGAGCGCCGCTCGAACCCGATTAGGCCGCCGATCACGCCGGCAACGCCAAGCTTCAGCGCCAGGTCCAGAATCGTTGCGTGTGTCGGGTCAGCCATGCCAGTCGCGATGTCAGCGGGATTCAACGATCGTGAACGCGGCTCGGCCCGTGCCGTGCGGCTGAACCGGCTGGATCCGACGCAGATGCCATCACAGCTCTGCGCAGATGCTTCCCAAGGCGGTCCGGATCCCGAGACTCCGTGGTGCACGTCGTCGATGCATCGAAAGATCCGAGGCAGGATGAAGGGACCCACCCTGGAGGCTGCGCGCGCCTTCCGTGAGGCGTGCCAAAGGCGCGGCATTCGCGTCACGCCGAACCGCGACGACTGGCGCTTGCGCCTGTGGGAACCGACCCGCCACCCGGCCTGGGTGCAGGCCCATCATCACCTGAAAGCGGATATCCTGCCCCTGCTGACCGGGTCGCCGGACCTGTCTACGGCGGCAGCGTGAATGCCGGGGCGATTGGGTCGTGCGGCGAACGACCGCGCATCACCCAGCTTGGCGATGAGGCTGTTCAGGACGTCAGCCGGTGTAATCGACCTTCACCTTTAGGGCCAGCTCTGGCCATTGGGTCTGGATGTGGGCCAGCACCGGCCACGGCGTCCAGTCGGCGCTGCAGAAGCGCACCGCGAAGCGCGCCGGCTCATCGGCCACCAACTCCACCCGGCGCAGCGTCCAGGTCGTGCCCCAGTGTTCCCATAACCAGCGCAACGCCGCCGGATCGTCCGGCCCCAGCCGCAGGACCGCCCCTGGCACGGGGCGCAGCGCCTGCAGATCGAACGGCACGGTGCCCCCTGCCCCGCCAGCCCGCGCCGCCGCCGTCTCGTGCAGCTACCATTCCGCCTCGCGCAGCTGCCGCGCCAGATGGTGCGCCGCCGCGATCGACAGCCCCCGCCGGCCCCGCTGGGGCGCGGCGAGCCACAGGAAGAACGTCTCCTCGCGCCGGTCATAGTCATAGATCCACGGCACCAACCCCGAGCCCGCCGCGGTTTGCTTCAGCGCCAGGATTGCGTCTGCCGGCCCGCGGAACGTCACCGTCTGCCCCAGCCAGTCGGGGTGCGGCAACGCCTGAATGTCGCTCGGATGCTTCGGTGCGAGCCGGACCACGGGATGGCTGGGTGCGCGCAGCAACACCGGCAGATTGGCGCGCCGGCCGCGCCGCGGCGCCCGCGGCGTCACAGCCCGAGCTGCTTCGCCGGGCTCTCGGTCAGCAGCCGCGCCCGGCGCACATAGCGGCGCATCGTCTTGTGGTCGCGATGGCGCGTGTGCGCCATGATCGCCTCATCCGCCACCCCGGCCTGAT
This sequence comes from Rhodopila sp., assembly GCA_035640755.1. Lineage (GTDB taxonomy): Bacteria > Pseudomonadota > Alphaproteobacteria > Acetobacterales > Acetobacteraceae > Rhodopila. The sequence continues at coordinate 2 of DASQVN010000837.1, read as the reverse complement.
AG
>DASQVN010000836.1:0-5079 GCA_035640755.1 Rhodopila sp. | reverse complement strand
AGACGTCACAGCCGAACGTGACGAAGAATCCGGCGCCGGACAGCACCGCGGTCGAGAACACGCTCGAAAAACTGCGCCAGCAGCTGGCCCAGACCCAGCCCCCCAAGGCTCGGCCCAACCCGCAATCGGGCGGGGCCGGGGGCGGCAACCCAGCCGGCAATGACACCGCCGCACTGAGCGCCGATCAGCGCGGCGCCATCGGCGACCATGTGCGGGAATGCTGGACGAAGGACGCCGGCGCGCTGGACATCGACAGGATGCGGGTGCTGGTGACGGTCACCACCGACGCCTCGGGCGTGGCACGCAAGGCGGTGGTGGCGGGCGAGGATGTGGTGCGGCTGGATGATCCGAGGTTCCGCGCGTTCGCCGAACGCGCGATCCGCGCGATCATGGACCCGCGCTGCGCCAACCTGCCGCTGCCCAACAACGTGCTGGGCAAGGTGAATGTCCTGACCTTCCGCTTCAGCCCTTGAGCAGGGGCCGAAGCCCACGACCCCGGCCATCAGGATTGCCGATTTCAGCTTGCAACCTTCCGAACCACCACACTAGCACGCAATTGTATGTTCCCCGGCGCGGGCTGGCACAGTAAAGCCTTGGAGAAAACGGCATGATCCACATCCCCAATCCCGCGCTTCGCCGCCGTACTCTGATGGCTGGCGCCGCCGGCCTGGTTGCGGCCCGCACGCCCGTGTTTGCGCAGCAGACCGGCGGCGGCAATCAGTCGGCGGTGATCGACGTGAACCGCGCGCGCACGGCGCCGATTCCGATTGCGGTGCCGGACCTGGGCGGGGCTGACGGCGCCTCGGCCCAGCTTGGCAGCCAGATCGCCAGCGTGATCAGCAACGACCTGGCCGGCAGCGGACTGTTCCGGCTGATCGACCGCGCTGCCTACATCCAGGCCAGCGCCGGCGCGGCAGCGACGCCCAATTTCGCCAACTGGCGGCCGACCGGCGCGCAGGCGCTGGTGACCGGCAGCGTGCAGACGGTCGGCGGCGGGCAGGTGCGGGTGGAGTTCCGGCTGTGGGATATCCTGCCGCAGACGCAAATCCAGGGTACCGCCTACACCACGACGCAGGCCAACTGGCGCCGCATCGCGCACATCATGGCCGACGTGATCTATGAGCGCCTGCTGGGCGAGAAGGGATATTTCGATACCCGGGTCGTCTATATCTCGGCCACCGGGCCGCGCGACCGCCGCACCAAGCGGCTGGCGATCATGGACCAGGACAGCGAGAACAACCGGCTGCTCACCGACGGGTCCTGGATGGTGCTGACGCCGCGCTTCCATCCGGCCAAGGACATCATCGCGTTCATGAGCTACGCCAACAACCGGCCGCGGGTGTACCTGTTCGACCTGACCAGCGGCCGGCAGAGTGTGCTGGGCGACTTCCCGGGCATGACCTTCGCGCCGCGGTTTGCGCCGGACGGCAACAGCGTGGTCATGGCGGTGTCGAACGGCCCTGGCTCCGACATCGTCTCGGTCGATCTGGCGAGCCACAGCGCGCGGCGGCTGACCAACTCGGGCGCGATCGACGTCAGCCCGTGCTACAGCCCGGACGGGTCGCAGATCGCCTTTGCCTCGGACCGCGGCGGCGACCAGCAGATCTATATCATGGGCGCGGGCGGCGGTGGCGCGCGGCGCATCAGCTTTGGCAACGGCCGCTATGCGACCCCGGTCTGGTCGCCGCGCGGCGACCTGATCGCGTTCACCCGCTATGCCGGCGAGACCGCGGACTTCGCGATCGGGGTGATGCACCCGGACGGCTCGGGCGAGCGCATCCTGGCGCAGGGCTGGGATGTCGAGGGGCCGACCTTCGCACCGAACGGCCGCGTGCTGATGTTCTACCGCGAGACGCGGGCGCGGGATTCGCGCGGCACCGGCTTCTCCTCGCGCATTGCCTCGGTCGATATCACCGGGTTCAATGAGCGTCCGGTGCCGACGCCGACCGACGCCTCCGACCCGGCTTGGTCGCCCCTTGGAACCTGATACAATAGTGCGACAGTTGCGGGCGAATACCGTGTTGGTTCGGCAACACAGTATTCGCCTCGCCGGAATCGACTTACAGGAACTTGACCTTTCTCGGCTTGCCGCGTTAATCGCTCACGCGGGCGGAACGGATTACCGTTTCGACCCCGCGGGCGGCGCCTGCGGCTCGGCTTGCACCCCATCCAGGGACGAAGAAGGCATGAACATCAAGATCCTCGGCGCTGCGGCGGCCCTCGCCCTGCTGGCGGCGTGCTCCAACCAGTCGAACACTGCTGCAACCGGCAATGCCGGTACCACCGCGGCCACCATCGTGCCCGGCAGCCAGGAGGACCTGGTGGCCAATGTCGGCGACCGTGTGTTCTTCGATTTCGACAAATCGGCGCTGCGCCCGGATGGCCGGGACACGCTAGACAAGCAGGCCACATGGCTCGCCAAATATCCGAGCGTCAATGTCCAGGTTGCCGGCAACTGCGATGAGCGCGGCACCGAGGAATACAACCTCGCGCTGGGTGAGCGCCGCGCGAATGCTGCGGCGTCCTACCTGAAGGCGCGGGGTGTTGCCGCGGCGCGCATGACCACGATCAGCTACGGCAAGGACCGTCCGGTGGCGCAGGACTCCACCGAGGAAGCCTGGGCGCAGAACCGCAACGCGACAACGTCGGTCAGGTAAGGCTCCGGTCTTTCGGCCGGTTGATCTGTCGGCGGTTCGGGCGGAGGTGCCCGGGCTGCCGTTTTTTTCGTACGGAGCTGTCAACTGCCCACCGGGGGACTCGAACCCCCACGCCGTTTCCGGCTGCGGATTTTAAGTCCGCTGCGTCTACCATTCCGCCAGGCGGGCACCGTCGCTGTGCTACGGGCCCTGTTCTACGGGCAGGCGCGCGGGCAGGCCAGATGTTTCAACCGGGCCGTGAGACCGGCTCAGAACCACGTCGCCTTGTTCACCACATTGCGCAATTCCTGCCCGGCCGCGAAGGCCCGACAATTGTCGCGGATGATTTCGTAGCGGCGCTCGTTCAGGTAAGGGCCGTAGCCTGCCATGTGCGGGGTGAGAATCACGTTCGGCAGGGTCCAGAGCGGGTGATCCTGCGGCAGGGGCTCCTGTTCATAGACGTCGAGCGCAGCGCCGGCGATCTCCTTCGCGTTCAGTGCGGCCACCAGGTCGTCCAGGCGCGTGGTCTTGCCGCGGCCGATGTTGATGAAGAAGGCGGAAGGCTTCATGCGGCGGAAGCGGCCGCGATTGAAGAAGCCTTCGGTGGCCGGAGTGTGCGGTACGGTCAGGATGACGAAATCGGCGCGCGGCAGCAGATCATCCAGCGCCTCGGGCGGGTGCAGTTCCGCGACGTGGGCCGGCTTTTCGGTGCGCCGAGCGTCGGTGGCGAGCACGGTGACGCCGAAGCAGGAGAGCAGGCGGGCGGTTTCCGTGCCGATGCCGCCCAGACCGACGATGAGCGCGGTTGCTTCGGGCAGGTGGACGACACCCTGGTCCTCGGGCGGTTTCTTCCATTCGCGCCGCAACTGCTGAGGGATGTAGACATGCAGCCCGCGGGCGAAGGCCAGCACGTAGGAGAGGATGTGCGCGCTGATGTGGTCGTTGAAGATCTCCCGGAAGTTGGTGACGGTCAGCGGGTGGCGGATCAGCGCGTCGTGGTAGTAGCCGGCGGCGGGTGCGGCCTGCGGTGCCTGCAGCCAGCGCAGTTTCGTGGCCTTGGCCAGCAGTTCGGCGGGCAGCCAACCGAAGGCGGCTTCAGCCGATGCAATGGCGCTCGCGGCGGTATCCGGGTCCTCGGCGACGACGACGCGGGCCTCGGGCACGTCCTGGACCAGGCGGCGGGCCCAGGCGCGGGTGGTGTCGGTCTGCGGCGGCAGCATGACGAAGGTGAAGGTGTTGGACATGTCGGCTCCCCTGGTTGCGCGAGAGTCTAGCAACCGAGGAAAGGGTCCGCGTCAATGGGTCAGGCGGCGCAGCCCGGGCGGTGGCGGGGTCAGCGGCGCGAAGGTTTCCACGCTGCGGTCGCGCGGGTCGGCGGCGATGAGGTAATCGACCAGGGTGTCCGGGGCCTCGACCAGGCTGGGGGGGAGTTTCTCCAGCGTGCCGACGCGATTGGTCTGGGCGAAGATGGTGCCGCCGCATCTGCGCACGGCGCGGGCGATGGTGACGGCCTCACGCGACATGGCGATGGCGGCGGTGTTGGCCATGAAGCCGACGCCGAGCAGGCCGACGTCGATCGGGAAGCCACGGTACAGCAGGGCATCGTCGCCGGCGGGCTGGACGAGGCGGACGAGCTGTTCGCGGGTGCGCCGGTTCAGCCTGCCGCCGCCGTGGCGGGGGTCGGCGAAGGTGCCGAGGCCGCTGCGGCTGAGGTGACCTGGCAGGCCGTCGGCGATGTCGCGGAACAGGCGGTGGATGACGCCGACGGGCAGACTGTACGCCTCGATCCGGTTGGCGGCGGCGAGCATCTGCAGGCGGGCCACCGGGTGCCATTGCCCGCCGACGACGCGGCGGACCAGGCCCTCACGCGCCAGCAGGTTCAGGCCATGGTTGCGCCCGGCGTCATGTGCCGTGGCGTAGACCACGGTCAGGTCGCGGGGATGGCGGATCTCACGGAACGCATGCTCGAGGGCGGCGGCGAGTGGATCGCCAAGCCAGCTGACGCCGATGGTGGCGCCGGATCGGATCATGCGGGCGGCATCCGCCGGGGAGACGGTTTTCCAGTGACGCAGTGGGCGGAGATCCGCCCCGGGCTGCGGAGAAGGAGACAGCATCAAACGTACGCTTTCCGGCCGATCGGCCCAGCAGGACCGGTTTAGGCCCGCGATGATATCGCCCCCGAAGCCATGACGGGAGTGACATCCACGGGAACGCGGCCCGTCAGGTCACAGTTTCACGGAAAAGTGGTATAACTTCCTCGCACAGCATCCGAAGCGAGTTGACGACCCTCTCATGCGGAATGCGCATGCCGCAATTCATTTCGGCGAGGATGCCGGAGAGGCCGAGGCTTTCGCGCAGCGTTGCGAGCCGGTCGGCCACCATCGCGGGGGTGCCGACGATGATCTTGCTTTTCACCACGTCGTCGTAGTCGATGGTCATCAGG
>DASQVN010000835.1:0-5277 GCA_035640755.1 Rhodopila sp. | reverse complement strand
AGCTCATTGACCTCGCCTATGAGCATGAAGCCCGGCTGATCCGGCTGGAGCGCCCGGGCGTGAGCCTGGCGCGCAACGCCGGCGCCTGGGCGGCGCGGACGCAGTTCATTGCCTACATCGACGACGACGCGATCCCCGCGGTGGACTGGATTGCCGCGATCCTCGCCTCGATCGCCACGCCGGGCCGGGTGCCGGCGCTGATCGGCGGGCGGATCCTGCCGAAATGGGAAGCCCCCCTGCCCGCCTGGTGGCCGCAGTCGCTGCGCGGCGTGCTGTCGATCATCGAGCATGACGGTTTCGGCGAATACCGGACTGACGAAGTGCCGCGCGGGCTGGAACCCTATGCCGCGAACATGGTGGTGCATGTGCTCTCTCTGCTCGCGGCCGGCGGGTTCGGCGGGGCAGTGGGGCGCTACGGCCAGTCGCTGCTTTCGGACGAAGAGGTGCAGCTGGCCTGGATGCTGCAGGATGCGGGGCACTCGGTTCGCTACGATTCCAGCATCACCGTCTATCACCAGATCCAGGCGCGCCGGCTTGACCCGACGTGGCTGCTTTCGCGGCTTTATTGGCAGGGTGCATCCACGGTGCTGACGCGGCGCATGCTGGACCAGCCGCACCGGGTGTGGCGGGAACTGCCGCGCCGAATGGCCGTGCTGCTGCTGCTTGGTCCCGCGGCGCTGATCCCGCGCCGCTCGACGTTGCTGCTGGCGGCGCGCTGGCGGGTGGCCTATGCGGCCGGCTTCGTCCGCGCCGCGCTGGGTTGGGACCCGGCCGAGGCAGCGGAAGCCGCCGCAACGGTGCCGGTCGCGGCGTGATCCTGTACCGCTGGTGCGGCGCCTTCAGCAATTTCGGCGATGAGCTGAACACCCTGCTGTGGCCGGCGCTGCTGCCGGGCTTCTTTGACGACAATCCTGCGCAACGGTTCCTCGGGATCGGGTCGGTGCTTGACCGCCGGCATCCCGCCGGGGTGCTGAAGCTTGTCGCCGGGTCCGGCTACGGCGGGTATGAGCCCAGGGCGCGGCTGGACGACGGCTTCCGCATTGCCTGGGTGCGCGGACCGCGCACGGCGGCCGAGGTCGGACTGCCGACCAGGCTTGGGCTTGGCGATCCGGCGATGTTGGTGCCGGCAACGCTTGGCGTCACCGCCACGGCCAGCGGCCCGATCGGGTTCATGCCCCATTTCGAAAGCGCCGCGCGCGGCGCATGGCAGGAGGCGGCGGCACAGGCCGGCATTCAGCTGCTCGACCCGCGCGAGCCGCCGCTCAAGGTCCTGCATGGCATCGCCCAGTGCCGCTTGGTCCTCAGCGAGGCGCTGCATGGCGTGATCGTGGCGGATGCGCTCCGCATTCCATGGATCGCGCTCCGCCCGCTTGTGTCGGTGCACCGGGCCAAATGGCAGGACTGGGCGGACACGGTGGGATTGACCGTGCGGTTCCATCCGCTTCCCGCCTCGACCGCTGCCGAGTGGGTCGCAGCGCGCATCCCAGGGCAATGGCATACGATGCAGCGCGAGGCGACCCGCCTGCGGCCAGCGTTGCAACGGCTGCGCCCTCGGCGCATGGTCGATGACGCTGCAGCGGCGTTGCGCAAAGCCTGCCTGGCGGCACCACAGCTCTCCCCGGATCCAGCGTACGAGCGGTGCACGGATCGCATGATGGACGCTGTGCGCAGGCTTCAACTGGCTGGAACGCCGGCGCCGGCGCCGGCGGGTGGTCCCGCCTGTCGATCTCACTTGCAAGCCGGGAATGACTCCGCCTACCAACTGAAAAACGCCTGATCGGAAAATAACTGACCGGACAATGACTGACCGGCCGATCCGGGCCCGACCTTCGCGCGGATTTCAGTTCTTGGCATTGCCTGATCCCGACCTGCTGACCAGGATTCCGCTGTCAGCCCACACCGTGCTGCACGTCGGATGCACCGACGGGTCGCTGGCCGCGGCCTACCGACCGCTGAATCCCCGTGCCCGCCTGCTGGGTGTTGCCGGCGATCCCGGGGATTTCGCATCGGCCGCATCGTGTTACGACGAGATCGTCACCGCCGAGGCGCTGCCTGGCCGGCTTCCGTTTGACACGCCGGATGGCATCGACTGCATCGTCTATGATGGCTCTCTTGAGCAGAGCCCCGACCCCTGGGCGCTGCTCCGGGCGCACGCGGCACTCCTCACCGATGCTGGGGTCCTACTGATCCGGGCACGCAATCGCAGCCACTGGCGGCTGACCGAGGCGCTGCTGCGCGGCGCCGCCGACCCACCGATGCTGGCCAACCCGATACTGGCTGGCCCGATGTTGGCCGGCCTGGACAGCGACACCATGTGCCGCGAGTTGGAGGCTTGCGGCCTGTACCTGGCCGATGTCGTGGTGCGGGAAGACAAGCAGGACGCTGCCCGCCGGTTCGCCGCGGCCATCACCCCTGCCCTGCTGACGCTGGGCATCGACCCCGAGCAATATCGCGAACGCTGCCAGGGCAGTCATCGGATCTGGCGCGCGTGCAAGTCGCCGATCAGGCGCCTGCATATTTCGGGCAGCATGCTGAGCCCGGTTGGCGGCGTCTCCCATGTCCGGGTGGTGCACCCGCTGGAGGCACTGAAGACCGACCCATCCGTCCACACCAGCGTGACAGACCGGATCGAGCCGCGGCCGGCGGACACGCCCGGCATCTTCGTCCTGCACCGCCCAGCCCTGATGGGTGAACGCGGGACGCGTCTGCTGACCGCGCTGGCCGAAGCCGGCTACGTCATCGTCACCGAGTTCGACGACCATCCCGACCACTTCCCGATGATGCGCGCGGGAGGCGAGCTGACCTTCACCGGCGTCCATGCCCTGCAGACCAGCACCGAGCCGCTGGCTGCGGAACTGCGGAAATACAACCAGGAAGTCGCAGTCTTTCTGAACGCGCTGGTATCGCTGCCCGAGCCGGTGAACTTCATCGACCCGCATGCGGTCACGCTCTTCTTCGGCGCGCTCAACCGCGAGAATGACTGGGCGCCGTTCATGCCGGTGATCAACGATGTCGCTGCGATGGTGGGGAGCCGGCTGAGATTCCAGGTCGTGCACGACCAGCAATTCTTCGCGGCGCTGGACACGCCGCACAAGAGCTTCACGCCGACCAGCGACTACGAGACCTATCAGCGCCTGCTGGCGGCATCGGAAATCTCGTTCATGCCGCTGTCCGACACACCGTTCAACCGCGCCAAGTCGGACCTGAAGTTCATCGAGGCAGCATCGTTCCGGGTCGCTGCCCTGGCAAGCCCGATCGTGTATGAGGACAGCATCCGGCACGGGGAAACCGGGCTGGTGTTCCGGGATGCGGAAGATCTGTGGCAGGCGCTGATGCGGCTGGTCGATCTTCCCAACTACGCCCGCCGGCTGGCCGACAACGCTCGCCGCCATGTCGCCGCGGAGCGGATGATGGCCTATCAGGTGTCAGGCCGGATCGCGTGGTACCGCTCGCTGTGGGAACGGCGGGAGGTGCTGGAGCAGGAACGCCGCAAGCGCCTCGCGCGCTATGCCGGCCTGGTGGCGTAGCCCCTTATCGATCAGGATTCAGGACAACGTGGGCAGGCGACGGGTTGTTATCCGCGATAAGATGAGGCAGGAGACGGGTTGTTATCCCGCGCGCCGTGCCCTCTCCGTCATGGCCGGCCGCCGAGCCGGCCATCTGCGCTGCAACGGTGGTGCGTGGATGGCCGGGTCAAGCCCGGCCATGACGGGTACGCAACAGCAACAGTCCCGGCCCGATCAGGACTCCGGCGGCTCACCGCGGGGATCCAGGTCCCGCGCGACTTCGGGCCGGTGCATCAGCTCATCGATCTTCATCGCGTAGTCGAGCGTGCGGTCGGGCTCGAACGTCAGGTCAGGGGCCGACCGCAGGCGCATGGCGTGGGCCACCTGGCCGCGGAGATAGGGCGTGGCGCGCCGGAGCGCCGGCAGCAGCACGTCCACGTCCGACCGGCCAAGCCGGGAGACGTAGGCGATGGCGTGCTTCAGGTCGGGGCCGATGCGGACCTCGGTGACGGTGATCTGTGCCTCCGCCAGATCGGGGTCACGGAAGTCGTGGCGGCCGAAGATGCCGGCGAGCACGTGCCGGATTTCCTCGGCCACCCGCAACTGCCGCTGCGACGGGCCATGCAAGGCACCCGCATGATGCGCATGCCTCGTCATGTCAGGCTCCTGCGTGGATCGTCATGCCGGCACCATCTCCGTCTCGAAGCACTCAACGACGTCGCCTTCCTGCAGGTCGTTGAAATGGGCGAAGGAAAGGCCGCATTCGTAGCCGCGCGCGACTTCGCGGACGTCGTCCTTGAAGCGCTTGAGCTGCGACAGCTCACCGGTGTGAATGACCACGTTGTCGCGCAGGACGCGGACGCCGGCGCCGCGCTTGACCAGGCCCTCGGTGACGTAGCAGCCGGCGACCTTGCCGACCTTGGTGATGTTGAACACCCGGCGCACCTCGGCGTAGCCCAGGAAGCGCTCGCGCGCCTTCGGTGCCACCTTGCCGCGGACCAGCTTCTCGACGTCGTCCGCGACCTCATAGATGATCGAGAAGTAGCGGATATCGACACCGTCACGGTGGGCCATTTCGCGCGCCTGCGACGTGGCGCGGACGTTGAAGGCGATGATCACCGCGTCGGACGCCTTGGCGAGCTGCACGTCGGATTCGGTGATCTGGCCAACCCCGGCGAGCAGGACGCGGACCTTCACTTCCTCATGCGCAAGCTTCAGCACCGTGGCCTGGATGGCTTCGGCGCTGCCCTGGACGTCGGCCTTGATCAGGACCGCGACTTCCTTCTGCTCACCGGCCTGGATGCGGGCCAGCATCTGGTCGAGCGTGCCGCGGGCACCGGCGGCGAGGCCGGCCGTCTTCTCGCGCTGGCGGCGGACCCGGAATTCCGTGATCTCCCGCGCGCGGCCCTCGTTTTCCACGACCACGAACGGTTCGCCGGCACTCGGTGCGCCGCTCAGGCCGAGGATTTCCACCGGCATGGACGGTCCGGCTTCCGGCAGTTGCCGTCCCTTGTCGTCCAGCATGGCGCGCACCCGGCCCCATTCGGCGCCGGCCACGACAATGTCGCCCTGATGCAGCGTGCCGCGCTGCACCAGGATCGTGCCGACCGGGCCGCGGCCGCGGTCGAGCCGGCTTTCGATCACCGTGCCCTCGGCGGTGCGGTGCGGGTTGGCCTTCAGGTCGAGGATTTCGGCCTGCAGCAGGATCGCCTCCTCCAGCTTGTCGAGGCCGGTCTTCTTCAAGGCCGACACTTCCACATCCTGGGTCTCG
>DASQVN010000834.1:0-5534 GCA_035640755.1 Rhodopila sp. | reverse complement strand
TCCTCCTTCAGCACGTCGTTGAATGCCGCCTGCGCCGCCGGCGTCACGGTCCCGCCTGCTGCCAGGACCAGCATTTCGGCGTGCGCGCTCAGCACGTCCGGCCCCTTCCGGCCGAGTGCGATCGCATGGCTGTAGGCGTCCTCGGCCTTGCCGTAGTCACCCAGCATCGCCAGGCTGCGCCCATACAGCACCCATCCATCAGCATCCGAGGGATTCTGCTTCAGCCTCCCGGCAAGCTGGTCTGCCGCCTGGCGCAGCGGCAACTGTCGGTCCTGCCGCGCCAGTTCGGCCCTGCGTGCCGCAAAAGGCATGTCGGGCAGTTCCGGCTGGCCAGTCGACAGATAGAGCGCCAGGCCGCCCCCGGTTACGAATAGAAACAGGATCACGGCGAGAAGCGGGCTGCGCCCCAGGCGTGTCCCGACGGCCGGCCGTCGATCGGCTGCCAGCAGCCGCCGCTGGATCTCCAGCCGAGCGCCCTCGGCCTGATCGGCGGTCAGCAGGCCGCGGGCAATGTCGCGGTCAAGCTCCTTGAGCTGGTCCCGGTGCACGGCCTGGTCGTAGCTGCTGCGCCCCGGCACCGGCCGGTTGGACCGCATCAGGGGCAGCAGGATCGGCACCGCCGCCGCGAACGCCAGCACAGCCAGGAGGAGCGCGAAGATCAACCGTCCGTGTCCCGCAACAACCTATCCAGCCGCTGCCGCTCCTCGGTGCTCAGGCCCGGTTCGGCATCCGGCCGGCCCTGGCGCCCGCGCAGCCAGATTGCGCTGCCGCCCAGGCCAAGCAGCAGCAGGGCAGGGGGGCCATACCATAGCAGATATGTCGCGGGCTGCACCGGCGGGTTCAGCAGCACGAACGTGCCGTAGCGGCTGACCACATCCTGCACCACCTGCCGGTCCGTCTCACCTGCCGTCAGCCGCTGGCGCACGAAGACGCGGATGTCATGCGCCAGGGCCGCCCCGGACTCGTCGATCGATTCATTCTGGCATACGAGGCACCGCAACTGGGCGCTGATGGCGCGGGCGCGCGCTTCCAACGCCGGGTCGGCCAGCCGTTCCCCCGGCTCGACCGCCTGCACCAGCGTCGCGCCAAACAGCAGAACGATGGCCAGCAACAGTGCCCTCATGACTGGTCCAGTTGCTTGAGCAGCGGCAGCAGGTCCCTGTTCACCGTCTCGGCCGTCAGCGGACCGACGAAGCGGCGCCGGATGCGGCCGGTCTTGTCGATCACATAGGTCTCCGGCACGCCGTAGACGCCGAAATTCAGTCCGGTATTCCCGCTCTGGTCCAGCCCGACCTGCCGGTAAGGGTCGCCGTACGTCGCCAGCAGCTTCTGCGCGTCCTCCGGCTTGTCCTTATAGGCGATGCCGTACAACGGCAGATGCTCCTGTTCCGCCAGGCGCATCAGCACCGGATGCTCGACCCGGCACGGCACGCACCAGGAGGCAAAGAAGTTCACCACGAACGGGTGCCCCTTCAGCGCGTCGAGGTCGAGCTTCTGTCCGCCACTGAGGCTCACAAGGTCGAATGCGGGTGCCGGCTTGTCGATCATCGCCGATGGCAACTCGTGGATATCGTGCCCCGGCTGCAGCGAGAGGGCGAAGTACCCGGCGACCACCAGGAAGACCAGCAGAGGCAGCAGATAAACCAGCCGTTTCATGTGCCCGTCCGAACGTCGGCGGACATCTCAGTCACCCGCCGCCGGCGCCACGCCGGCCACCGGCCGGCGCGCGCGGTGCGCCACACCGACGCGCCAGCGCCGGTCGCTCAGGCTGACCACACCGCCCAGCGCCATGATGACGGCACCGATCCAGATCCACGGCACCAGCGGCTTCCAATAGACGCGCACCGTCCAGTTGCCGGCGTTGTCCGTATCGCCCAGCGCCACGTACAGGTCGGCCAGCAGGTTGGTACGGATCGCCGTCTCCCCGGTTGTCTGCTGCTGCAGCGGGAAGAACCGGCGTTGGGGGTGCATCGTCGTCACCATCCGCCCGTCCCGCGTCACCAGGATGCTGGCGTCATCGGCGATGTAGTTGGCGCCCTGTATGCGGTCCACGCGCTCCAGCGTCAGGTGATAGCCCGCCAGGTCGATGCTGCTGCCCGGCCTCAGGATCTCGATCGCCTCCCGGTCAAAGGCCGAGGCTGCGAACCCCGCCACCGACACTGCGAGCCCGAGATGCGCCAGCGTCATGCCATAGGCGGCCCGCGGCAGATGGATCGCCCGCTGCGCCGAGTCGCGCGCGGAGATGCGGAACAGCCCCAGCCGCTCCGCCAGTTCGGTCAGGACCGCGCCGAACAGCCAGGCCGAGAGCCCGAAGCCGAGAACCGCCAGCACCGGCCCGCCCGAGGTCGCGTAGAACGCGGCCAGCAGAACGACGGCAGCGAAGATGTAGGCCGCCCACAGCCGTTGCAGCGCGCCCAGCAGGTCGCCCCGCTTCCATGCGAGGATCGGTCCGATCCCGACCGCCAGCAGCATCGGCGCCATCATCGGCGCGAAGGTGCGGTTGAAGAACGGAAACCCGACCGACAGCTTCGGCCCGCCCATCGCATCCAGGAACAGCGGATACAGCGTGCCCAGGAATACGGTGGCACAGCCGCACGACAGCAGCACGTTGTTCAGCACCAGCGCGCCTTCGCGGGAGATCGGCGCGAACAGCCCACCGCCCCTCAGCGCCGGTGCGCGGATCGCATACAGTGCCAGCGAACCGCCGATTGCGATGAACAGCAGCAACAAAATGAAGGTGCCGCGCCGCGGGTCCGTCGCAAACGCATGCACCGAGGTCAGCACGCCGGACCGCACCAGGAACGTGCCCACCAGCGACAGCGAGAAGGTAATGATCGCCAGCAGGATGGTCCACGATTTCAGCGTGTCCCGCTTCTCCACCACGATCGAGGAGTGGATCAGCGCCGTCCCTGCCAGCCACGGCATGAATGAGGCGTTCTCGACCGGGTCCCAGAACCACCAACCGCCCCAGCCGAGCGTGTAGTAGGCCCACCACGACCCCATGGCGATGCCGATGGTCAGCGCGCACCACGACGCGAGCGTCCACGGCCGCACCCAGCGTGCCCAGGCGGCATCCACCCGCCCCTCGATCAGAGCCGCCACGGCAAAGGCAAATGCCACCGAAAACCCGACATAGCCCAGATAGAGAAACGGCGGATGGAACGCGAGCCCGGGGTCCTGCAGCACCGGGTTCAGCCCCTGGCCATTCGGTGGCGGCGGGAACGTGCGCAGGAACGGGTTGGAGGTCAGCAGGATGAACAGCAGGAAGCCGACCGCGATCATGCCTTGCACCGCCAGCACCCGCGCGCGCAGGGCAGGGGGCAGATTGTCGCTGAACAGCGCCACCGCCGCCGCGCACAGCGACAGCATGAACACCCAGAGCAGCATCGAGCCCTCATGGTTGCCCCAGACGCCGGTGATCTTGTACAGCAACGGCTTCTCGGTGTGGCTGTTCTGGATGACGTTGATCACTGTGAAGTCCGACGTCACATAGGCATGCATCAACGACAGCATCGCCAATGCCGTCAGCCCGAAACCGACCAGCGCACTGGACCGTCCGACCGCCATCCACCCGACATGCCGCCGCGCCGCGCCGAGGAGCGGCACGGTCGACTGCACCATGGCGACGAACAGCGCCAGGATCAGCGCGAAATGCCCAAGCTCAGTGATCATCGCGTCTCCTGGTCACCGCAACCGCCCACTCACCGTCATGGCCGAGCCCATTTGACGTCATGGCCGGGCTTGACCCGGCCATCCACCCCCGACCGTCCAGCCAGGCCACTCGCGCAGGCCTCTCGTGCGCGGTCCCACCCGTACGCATCCTCCCAAGCTCAAGCCGCCCGCCGGCTCTCCCGCGGCAGGATCGTGCACAGTGCCCCGACCAGCTCCTCCATCATAGCATCCGTGTGCAGCGGCCCCGGGGTGAACCGCAGCCGCTCCTCGCCGCGCGGAACCGTCGGGTAGTTGATCGGCGTCGCATACATGCCGAACTCGTCCAGCAGCCGCCGGCTGACATCCCTGCACAGCACCGCGTCCCCGATATGCAGCGGTACGATGTGGCTGACCGACTCAATCCGCGGTAGGTGGGCCGCGTCGAACCGCGCCTTCAGCGCACCCGCCCGCTCGAACAGCGCCGCACGGCGGGCGTGATCCTCGCGCACATGACGCACGCTGGCCAGCGCCGCGGCAACCGTGGTCGGCGGCAGAGAGCTTGTGAAGATGAACCCCGGTGCGGTGGAGCGGATAAAGTCGATCACCTCGGCATCACCCGTGACGTACCCGCCGTGGCAGCCGAACGCCTTGGCCAGCGTGCCCTCGATGATGTCGACCCGATGCGCGACCCGGTCGCGCTCCGACACGCCGCCGCCGCTCGGGCCATACATGCCGACCGCGTGGACCTCATCGAGGTAGGTCATCGCGTCATACCGGGCGGCGAGGTCGCAGATCGCGCCGATCGGCGAAATGTCGGCGTCCATGGAGTAGACGGATTCAAACGCGATCAACTTCGGCGCGGACACCGGCGCCGCCTTCAGCAGCGATTCCAGGTGCGCCACATCATTATGCCGGAAGATGCTGCACACCGCGCGCGAGCCCTTGATGCCCGCGATCATCGAGGCATGGTTCTTTGCGTCCGAAAACACGTGCCACGGATGTTCGGGCCCGTAGGGCAGGCTGTTCAGAATGGTGGACAGCGCCGCCTGGTTGGAAACGAAGCCCGAGGTGAACAGCAGCCCGGCCTGCTTGCCGTGCAGGTCGGCCAGCTCCGCCTCCAGCGCGTCATGCACCGGGCTGGTGCCGCTGATGTTGCGTGTCCCGCCGGCGCCGGCGCCCATGGTGCGCGCCGCCTCGCATGCGGCTTCGACCAGCACATGATGACCGCCCATCGCCAGGTAATCGTTCGACGACCACACGAGGACGCGGCTACCGTCCGGGCGCAGGTAGTATGGAAACCCGTCAACGCGCTTCTGCAAAGGCGTGAACACCCGGTAGCGTCCTTGCTCACGGATCGAGTCCAGGGAGCGGCGGCAGTGTTCGTGAAACGCTTTCATCAAGTTCGCCTTCATACTGGCCCGATCCCGGGCGGGCCCGCCCCCTTGTAAAAACCAGTGCGCACCATGCATTGATCCGGATCAACCCGGATCATGCAAAACGGTCTCCGGCGCTGTGCACATGCCCCTGTCATATAGATGGGTCTTGGAAGCTGAACGGCACGTCTGAGCAAAAGATCGAGTGCAGTTCATGTTTCCGAACGTGTCGGCCCCGGCGGACGGTGCTTTAATGCGCCGAAAGTCTCGCGCGTCAACACCTATCGGCGCAGATGGACGGTGCTTCACCGTGCCGCGCCCCGATCGTCATGGTCGGCCTTACCGTGATCACGGGGCAGACATGTCGCCTGGGTTGTTCCCCTGATTCTTCCAATGTGGCAGCAGCGGTGCCATATCTGTCGCTGCGCCGCAAAATCCCGTTCCGCCAGGAGCCCTGCTGCATGCCGTTGAGCCAATCTGCCGACCGCGAACATCTCCATACGCGTGCCA
>DASQVN010000833.1:0-3399 GCA_035640755.1 Rhodopila sp. | reverse complement strand
GCAGCCGAGCCAGGTGAATTTAGGTTTCGAAACGGACAGATCGACGCTGAACACCTCGACCTATTCGCGGCCGTCGTGGTTGACGGCGTACAGCGTGCGGTGCTGCCCGCCCGTGCGGGTCAGGTCGAGGCCGTGCGGGCCGAAGATCTTCATGTCAACCGGCCCCGGGGCAGTCGGGATAGGTCTTCGTGTTGGCTGGACGGCGATGTCCGCAGGCTGCACGGCCTCCGCGGTCTGCGATTTCGTATCGAACAGGTAAAGATATCCCTGCGTGTCGGGTAGGGCGACGTCGCCGCCGATCACCCACCTAGTGCAGGGGACGGGGGCGAAGTCCTCGACGTTAGTGACGCCGCAGATGAAATGCACGCCGTTGACCGGCTTGCAATCTGTACCCTGGGCTGTAGCGGTATCGGTAGCAGCCTGCGCGTGCGGGACCAGGCCGAGGCCAGCAGCACGCCCAGCGCAGCACGGGCACGCCGGATTGCTCCAGCGAGCGCCTTGGCATTTTTGTTGCTTCCGTGCACCGACGGGCGATTCGTCCGACGGCTGCCGGAAAGGTTGCCCGGGGGGTGGTGACTATCAACCGCCGGTGGCAGGCAGGCGCCAGCTTCCACGTGCCGGCTTCGGCAGACCCAGGTTCTCGCGTAATGTCGCGCCGGTGTAGTCCTTGCGGAACAGGCCGCGGCGCTGCAGCTCGGGGCTGACGAAGCGGACGAAATCCTCGAACGTGCCGGGGGTGTGGGTGCCGCCGACGACGAAGCCGTCGCAGGCGCGTTCGGTGAACCATTGCTCCAGGTGGTCCGCGACATCCTTGCCGCTGCCGACGATCGCCTCACGCGGGCGGCCGCGGCGGGTGACTTCCAGGAAGTCGCGCACGGTGGGGTTGCGGCCGATGACCTTCATCACACGGTCGCGCATCGCCTGCATCCCCGACATGCCGGCCAGTTCCTCGGCGCTGAAGGCTTCGTCCATGCCCTTCTTCTTGAAGTCGAAATTCAGGGCTTCGGACAGCAGCGACAGGCCATCGACTTCCTTGTACAGCGAATCGATCAGGGCCATCTTGTCCTCGGCCTCGGCGCGGGTCTCGGCAACGACGGGATAGGCGATGGTATTGACGGTGACCAGATCGGGGTCGCGGCCGAGGCGGGCGATCTCCCGCTTGAAGTCTGCGTATTGACGCTTGCCATCCTCGAGGTCGGGGTAGGCGACGAACACGGTTTCGGCCCAGCGCGCCGAGAAGGTCTTGCCGCGGGCGCTGGCGCCGGCCTGGATGATGACCGGATGGCCCTGGGGGGAGCGGGGGACCGTGAAGGTGCCCGAGGATTTCAGATAGCGGCCTTCATATTCCAGCCGGTGGACCTTCTCGGGGTCGGCGAACAGGCCGGCCTGCTTGTCGCAGACGATAGCGTCGTCCTCCCAGCCGTCCCAGCAGCTCAGCACGATCTCCATGAACTCATCGGCGCGGTCGTAGCGGGCGTCGTGCTCCATATGGACCTCGCGGCCCATGTTCTTCGCCTCGCCGTCGTTGACGGATGTCACGACGTTCCACGCCGCTCGGCCGCCGATCATGTGGTCCACCGTCTGGAAGCGGCGGGCGACGTCGAACGGCTCGTAATAGGTGGTGGAGGCGGTGGAGCCGACGCCGAGGTAACGGGTGCCGAAGCCCATCGCCATCAGGGTGGCGACGGGATCGAGCTTGACGACGCGGACGCCGTTGGCGACGACCTCGGCCGGGTTGCTGCCGTAGATGTCGGGCATGGCGAGGCGGTCGTCGAAGAAGGCGAGCTGGAACTTGCCTTCCTCCAGCACCTGGCCGATGCGCTGGTAATACGCGGCGGAGCAGAAATCGGTTCGGGATTCGGGATGGCGCCAGGCGCTGGCGAGCGTGGTGCAGTTCTGCGCCTGAAGAAATCCCACCAAAACCATCTGCCGCATGATCGTTCTCCTTCCCGCGCAGTGCGCCGGTCCGGCTCACAGTCTCGGCAATATCGGGGTGATGTCGAGTCTGGGGTGGAGATTAGGGGCGGAGATTATAGGGGCGGGCGTTCCTTTGCCTCCGGCAGGCCGGATGCGGAGGCGGTGGCGAGCGCTTCCCGGCCGGGTTCGGCGTCGCGGCGGCCGACGATCAGGGCGGGCAGCAGGAAGACCAGCGGCACCGTGATGGCGGTGGTTGCCGAGTTCGACAGGATCAGCGTGTCCAGAGAGACGTGCCAGGCGTCCATCAGCTTGGCGCCGATCCAGTCGGTGCCGAACAGGGCGAGGTTGCGCACGCTGAGCATCAGGGCGTAGCCCAGCCCCTCACTGCCCGCCGGGGTGGCGCGGACGGCGAGGTCCATCAGCGCAAGCTCGGCCAGCGTGTAGCCGAAGCCGTTCAGGCCGTCGATCACCTGCGCGCGCTGGAACGACGTGTAGAACAGGTAACCGAGGTTGGCGATGGTGCCGAGTGTCATGCAGAGCACCAGCAGGGTGCGCAGCGACAGGCGGCGGCACAGCATGCCGTATAAGAGCGCGGCGGCGACGCCGCAGATCCCGGCGATCAGGCCGAGATAGCCCTGCATGTGGGTGTCCATGTGCAGTTCGTTCTGCTGCCGGTAGAACATCGCCGTGGCGAAGCCAGGCGCAAGATAGAACAGCGCCATCAGGCCGGCCGCCCCCCACATCGTGCGCGCGCCGGCGATGGTGCCGAGCTGGGCGCGGGCGTTGGCAAGGACTTCGTGGCGCGCGACGGAGCGGCGCGGTTCATGCAGCGCGAAGAGGGTGGCAGGGACAAGCAGGGCCATGACGCCGCCGCAGGCCAGTGCCGTCCAGCCGAAGGCGACGGCGGCGAGGTAGCCCGATGCCGGCCCGGTGAAGATCGAGCAGGCCTGCTGGACGAGTTGGCGGACGGCGGTCAGGCGACCCGAGCCGCCGACAGCCTGGGCGACCTCGACCAGGTAGCCGCCGACGGCGGTGCTGCAGATCACCATGAAGACGTTGAGGATGACGGAGACGAGCAGCAGGTGGCTGTAGTCGCGCGGGGTGAGGCCCATGGCGAACCAGGCGAGCGTTGCCAGGGTCGCGCCGATCAGCAGGTAGGCCTTGCGCCGGCTGCCGAACAGGGGGAATGCGTCGGTCAGCACGCCGGCGAGGGGCTTCACGTACCAGGCGAGGCCGGCCCAGAAGAAGAATGCGGCATTGGATGCGCGGTCCAGATGCAGGTCGTTCTTCAGCAGGTTCTGCAGCGGCAGGCGGGCCAGCACGTCGGTCTGCGCCAGGGTGGTGGCGAGGATGCCGACGACGATTATGATCGTTGCCTGCCGCAGGGTCCGGTTCGGGGACTGAGCCGGGTGTGTCTGGTCGGTCGATGTGCTGCTTGTCTCTGGCACGGAAGCTGGCCCTCCGGGTTGCATGACCGCCGCA